>JAIRMD010000167.1 GCA_031258915.1 Prevotellaceae bacterium | reverse complement strand
TTTCAGCTCTTCAAAATATCCTTTATGCCGCCGATGGAGCTGAGGATACCCGTTGCCTCGTAGGGCAGGTAAACGGTTTTGTTGTCTTCGCCGGAGGTCATTTCCTTGAGCGTTTCGAGGTAGCGCATGGCGATGAGGTAGCTCATCGGGTTACCATTCTTTGAGGCAACAGCATCCGAAACCTTGCGAATGGCTTCGGCTTCGGCCTCGGCAACCTTAACACGCGCTGCCGCCTCGCCCTCGGCGTTGAGTATTTGCGCCGATTTGTTACCCTCGGCGCGGTTTATCTCGGAGATTTTGTACCCTTCGGCTTCCAAAATTTGCGATTGCTTTAGCCCTTCGGCCTCCAGAATTTTTGCGCGACGGTCGCGCTCGGCGCGCATTTGCTTTTCCATGGCATCGCGAATATCCTTTGGCGGGTTAATGTCCTGCAGCTCCACGCGGTTTACCTTCACGCCCCACTTGTTGGTAGCGTCATCCAAAATGATGCGCAGCTTGCTGTTGATGGTGTCGCGCGAGGTGAGCGTTTCGTCCAGATCCAGCTCGCCAATCACGTTACGCAGCGTAGTTTGCGTCAACTTTTCGATGGCCATGGGGAGGTTTTCTATCTCGTACAGCGCCTTCACGGGGTTGGTAATCTGGAAGTAAAGCAGCGCGTTGATTTCGGTGCTCACGTTATCGCGGGTGATGACGTTTTGCTTTGGAAAATCGTACACCGTTTCGCGGAGGTCAATGCGCGGACGCTTGCGGAACGTTACTATCGCCTCGCCCCTGTAGCCTGTTACTACGTAGCGCCAGGTGATTTCGCGCGGCTTGTCAAAAATCGGTATCAGAATGTTGATGCCGGATGTAAGCGTGCGGTCGTAGCGGCCGAGCCGCTCTACCACAATAGTTTCGGATTGCTGCACAATTTTGATGCCCGAAAGCACGAACAGCACTGCAAAGATGGCAAGGCCAATCAAAATAATAGTTCCACCGCTACCCATAATTTTTTTAGTTTTAAAGATTTAATAAAATAATTTCAGATTTCAGATTTCAGATTTTTTTTTTACCACCAGTATTACGCTATCTACTTTGACAATTTCCACCGGCTCGCCTTTTTCGATGGCGGCGCCGTTTTCGGAAACTGCTTTCCAGTCATCGCCGTCTATCACCACGCGGCCTTGTCCGGCAGCGGGGTCTAAGCGTTCGCTCACGCGGGCAGTACGCCCTACCAAGCTGTCAACGTTGGTGCGCACCGCATCCGATTTTCTGTAGAAGTAGCGCATCACCAGCGGACGAACGCCAAAAAAAGCCGCCAGCGTTGCCAGCGAAAAAAACAGCAGCTGCGCAATGGTGCCTCCGCCAAGCATAGCGGCCACGCTGCCTGCCGCGCACCCTATGCCGATGCACGCCATGAAGAAAGAGGGCGTAAATATTTCGAGAATGAAAAAGATTACCGCCGCAAGCATCCAAAGCTGCCAAATGTCTATGTTCATCGTACTTGGTTTTTTTTTGTGAGTTTTTTTGTGAATTATCGAGCTGCAAAAACAATGCACTAACAATGCACTTGCGTGAATACGCTGCGCAGCAAAAGTACATAAAAGTCTTACGATTTCCAAGCAGATGCACGAAAAAAGTTTTTTTTGCAGCACAGCACAAAAAAGCGAGGGCTTGAAAGCGGATGTGCGCGACGGGGTAGCCTAAAACCCAAAGCTGTCTATCTCCTTCTCCTCCTTTTTCTGCTCCTCAAATGGTTTGGCTTTGCTCTGCACTGCATGTCCCTCAATGTATATTGCACGGAACGGACGGACGGGGCAAATAAACTCGCACCCGCCGCAGCCTATGCATATTTCGGTATTTATGTGCGGAATGGTCAGCCCATTTTTGTACGGGATCATGGTAACGGCCTGCGTGGGGCAGTGCTCCGAGCAGGCACCGCAGCTTACCTCTTCGGTTGGCACAACGCAAATATCCCGGTTAAGCACCACGTGCCCTCCCTGATTCAAATGCTTCTCCTCTTTGGTAAGCCGCTTTATAGCGTCGCTGGGGCATACCTCCGAGCAAATGGTGCAGTCATAGTTGCAAAACCCTTTTTCGAAGTCCATCGTAGGCTGCATGATCCCCGCAAGGCCGTACTCCAAAAAAGCAGGCTTCAGCACCTGCGAGGGGCATTTGCTGACGCACAGGTGGCACGACGTGCAATGCCTCAGCATATTATCTGTGCTTACTGCACCCGGAGGCAGGATGGGGTGTTGCCGCGTGTAGCGCGTTGCTCCTGTCGGGCTACCTGCCCGCTCTCCGGCCATTGCCGCGGGTGCGGCCGCTGCCGCAGCTACGCCTGCCGTCAGGAAGCGGCGCCTCCCTCCATCTACGGCGTTTCCCGCAGCCGGGCTGCCCTCCCGAGCCGTTGCCGCCTTTCCAAGTGGGAGCGCCGGCGAAAACGTCAGGCAATTCCTCCGGCAAACGCCCATGCAGCTGAAGCAACCTACGCAGCGGCTGCTATCTATGGTGTGCTGCTTGCTGTTGATGCACGCCGCCTTACAGCGCATCTCGCACACCCCACAGCTGTTACATTTACTCGCATCTATCCTGATTTTGAAAATGGAGAAGCGGCTCAAAAATCCCAGCGCCGTCCCCACCGGGCAAACCGTATTGCAATACGTACGCCCGTGCCGCCATGCCAAATAGCCCACAAGCATCATGGTCAGCAGCGCTACGGCGAAGGAAAATACGCTCGCTATGAATACGTCCGTTTTGTAGAAGGTATAGCTGCCGAAGTGCATGAAAACCGTCGCCAGCGCGTTGTTGCCCAGCATGTAAGCAGGGCGAAAAATGTTTGCCGCTATGCGCCCGTAGGCGCTATACGGGTCGATGAGGCCTGATACCAGCGGGAATTTCAGGAAGATAGCCAGCGCTACGGCAAGCATGGACACGCGCAGCACGGTTTTGGCCTTGCCGAACTTGTAGCGCTTTTTTCTTTTGGCTACTCGCTTTGAGAGCCACGCTACCGCATCCTGATACACCCCCATTGGGCATATCGACGAGCAATATACCCTCCCCAGCAGCAAGGTCAGCACGGCTAAGCCTGCCAGCATAGCAAAGGAGGCCGTCAGCGCTGCGGGGACAAGCTGCATCCTCGCCAGCAGGTTGGCAGCATCACCCGACATTAAACCCGCAAAATCAATAAAGTAGAACGTTATCAGCGAAAATAATGCTACCGATACAGCTACTCTTGCTTCTCTCAACATGCGATAGCTGCTACTCCGTCATCCTAACTTTATTCTCTTGATATTTAGCTTATCCAGCTCCATTGTTCCCAGCCCCAGCATTTGGCCTTTGGCGAGGTGGCCTACGTTTTCCAGAGGCATATCCCTTATTTGCCCAAAGAATTTTGCGGCGGCAGTATCCACCGCTACTATATCCTTTGAGATGAAAAGACCCTTGGTATCAACCACATCGGCGGTTGTGCGCCCCTGCGGGCCGTTGGTTTTCATGGTGCGGTAGGCATCAACAACGTTTAGCACAGGCTTTTTCTCCATTGTGCACACGTCGGCTATGCACTGCTGCATGTCGGTTCTGTGGAATATGCGCCTGTCCCAAATTATTCCCATGTAGTTTTTCATGGAAATGGACAGGTTTGCGCCGCCGTGATGCTTGAGCACCGGCACGTTAATCCACGCGTCGCAGTCTAATATGGCCTCGTGCACCTTTGTTGATGTCAGCTTTTTGCCGAGAGGCAGCTGCACCTTTCGGTAGTACGACTCCTCGTTAGCCGGCGCCATTTTGCCGCCTGCCGCCTTGATAGCCGCTTCAATGCCGCTGTTTCGGTAGCACTTTATCCAGTCGTCGCACGTATGGTCGAACACCGTTACCTCCTTAGCGCCTGCCTGAAAGCATTGGCGCACAATTTCGGCAACCAGCTTTGGGTTGGTGTTTCCGGCCAGCTCGGGCGCCTTGTCCCATCCGATGTTGGGCTTCACCGTCACCTTCCAGCCCTTTTTGATGAACTTGGATATGCCGCCCAGCTCCTCAATGGCCTGCCTGAACATTTCTTCCGGCTCACCGCCCATAACAGCAACCAAGTCAACAGGTTTTTTGCCCTGCGACTGGGCCATCAAATCCATTCCACCCTTCGATTTGACTGTAATTGCAGCCCCCGCAAGAGCCAGCGTTCTTAAAAATTGTTTCCTGTCCATGATAAAAATTTGGTTTTTAGTTTTGGGGTGCTGATGCTGATGCTGATGCGCAAAATTCGCTACAGCTTAGCCAGCGCCTTCAGCACGGCGTAGCCAGCAAAAATCTGCGCTAACAGCCCCGGATAGCCCACCGTCAAATCTTTCAATGCTCGGAAAAAATCCGCCACGATAGCCCACTCCACGAGCGTCCCGACAAGCTGGTAGGCCGCCACCGCCGCCGCGATAGCCAGAAGCGAAACTTTGCCGCTCAGCCGCGCTGCGTAAGCCGCTCCTACGGCAAGCAACACCGACTTGATAGCGATAACGGGCAAGGCAGCCGCCAGCGGCATCCCAAATAGCAAGCTGTTGGCAAGCGGAGACAGGATGGCTGTGAGCAGCCCAACGCTAACGCCGTACCTGTACGCCGCAATCAGCGTGAAGAAGTAAATAGGCAGCCACGTCAAGCCGCCTCCCGGCGCCAAATGGCAAAGCTGAGGTAGCAGAATGTTGCCCGCGATGAAAGCTAACGCAAAGAGGTAGGTCTTTGCTTCTTTGTACGATAAGGAATAAAATTTTACTGTTGCATCCATGGTTGTTACCGAGTTTATGAGTAGTTTGTGTAATGTGTAGGGATTTAATTTGAGCTATATGCTAAGGTTGCGCCGCCGCGATGACGCGACGCTGCTGCAGGCAGACGATTTCAGCTTGTGACCCCGACAGGATTCAAACCTGTAACCTTCTGATCCGTAGTCAGAAACTCTATTCAGTTGAGCTACGGGGCCATTTTATGCAGGAAATGCGCTGCAAAGGTAAGCATTTTTTTCATTTATGGCAAGAGAGTTGAAAAAAAAAAATCGCCTTCGGAAAAACCTTGGGTAAAAAGCGTATCTTTGCAGCTCGAAGCAAGAACCGATTTCACAACCAACAGCCGTGAGGAAAATACATATACTTGTGCTGCGCTCCTTTATCGGGCCTTTCATTCTGGCATTTTTCATGACCATGTTTGTCCTTATCCTGCAATTTCTGTGGATGTGGATTGACGAGCTGGTGGGAAAAGGGCTGGAGTGGAAGGTAATCCTGGAGCTCATTTTTTACTACAGCGGAAACCTGTTCATGATGGCGCTGCCGTTGGCCACGCTCCTTTCGTCCATCATGGCGATAGGAAATTTGGGGGAGCACAACGAGCTGCTGGCGTTCAAATCGGCGGGCATTTCTTTGCCGCGCATACTGGCGCCGCTGCTGGCGGCCGCCTGCCTGTTTGCGGTGGGCGGATTCCTGTTTTCCAACAACCTGCTTCCATACTTCAACCTCAAGGCTACCACGCTGCTGTACGATGTCAGGCAGCAGCGCCCCGAGCTGCAAATCAAGGAGGGCGTGTTTTACGATGGCATCACCAACTACACCATCCGCGTAAAGAGGAAGGACGAAAAAACCGGATTGCTGTCCGACATCATGATTTACGACCACTCAAACGGCAGCGGCAACCGCTCGCTCACCATTGCAGACTCGGGCTACATACGCATTACGTCTAACCAAAAATACCTGATACTGACCCTTTACAACGGATGCTCGTACGATGAGCTGAAGGAGAGCAACGCCGGAGAGCGTAAATATCCGTTTCGCATCAACGAATTTTCGATGGAGGAAATAATATTTGAGCTGACCGGCTACGGGTTTGAGCGCACCGACGACAACCTCTTCAAAAATCGCTCAAAAATGCTCAACCTGCAGCAGCTCTCCACCATTTCCGATTCGTTAAAGCGCGAGCGCGACAGCCGTATGCTGCTGCAAGCACAAAATTTTTTCCTGTCGAGCAGCTTCCGGTTTGGCGCATCCGACTTCAACAGCAGCGGTAAGCCCTACCGCTTTTCCGCCGACTCAATGCTGGCCACCTGCGACGTTGAGCAGCAGCAGCAGATAGCCGACAAAGCGCTGACGCTGGCAAAGCAGGCGCAAAGCACCCTTGCCGTTCAAGCCGCAGACATGCAGTTCGCCAACCACGAGCTGAATTTGCACAACATTGAGTGGCACCTTAAATTTACTATCCCGCTTTCCTGCATCATTTTTGTCCTGATAGGCGCACCGCTGGGCGCCATCATCCGCAAGGGAGGATTCGGCACGCCGTTTCTCATCTCGCTGCTCGTGTTTATGCTTTACTACATTATCTCATTCGCGTTCGAAAAGCTGGCAAAAAACAGCGAGTGGGATCCGCGCATTGCAATATGGATGTCAACGATTGTAACCCTGCCGCTCGGGCTGTTTTTCAGCTACAAAGCTTCTACAGACCAGCGCATAACGCTACCAAAGTGGTACCTCAACGCTGTAAGCTGGGCGGGTACATTTTTTGAAATCCGGCATCAAAAATCTAAAATTTGAAATCTCTCAGCATCCTCGGGCTTATGTCGGGCACTTCGCTCGACGGCTTAGACCTTTGCCTTGCTCATTTTGATAAGGACAGCAGCAATCGCTGGCGCTTTGATATTCTCGCGGCGCAAACGTTTCCGTACGCTTCGGAGTGGACGCAAAAGCTGCTGCTGGCGCATACGCTCTGCGCTTTCGACTTTGTGGCGCTGCACAAGGATTACGGGCGGTTTTTGGGCGAGCAGGCCGCCGCTTTTTTGCTCGGCAAAAATCTCCAAGCCGACTACGTAGCATCGCACGGCCACACCATATTCCACCAGCCTCAACGCGGCGTTACCTTTCAGCTGGGTGATGGCGCGGCGCTGGCGGCAGCGGCCGGCATACCTGCTATTGCCGACTTCCGCAGCCTCGACGTAGCGCTTGGCGGGCAGGGGGCGCCGCTCGTCCCCATTGGCGACAGGCTGCTTTTTTCGGGCTACGGCAGCTGCCTCAACCTGGGCGGGTTTGCCAACATTTCGTTCGAGCAGGAAGGGCGGCGCATCGCCTTCGACGTTTGCCCCTGCAACATTGCGCTCAACGCGCAGAGCCGGCTGCTGGGAGAGCCGCACGACAGGGATGGCATGTTTGCCGCGCAGGGCGAGGTGAACGCTCTGCTGCTGGATGAGCTCAACGCCCTCGACTTTTACGCGCTGCGCGGGGCAAAATCGCTGGGGCGAGAGTGGATGGAGGATGTTTTCTCAAAAAAAGTAGCCGCGCACCGCATTAGCGTGCACGACCGGCTGCGCACCCTGTGCGAGCATATCGCCATGCAGGTGGCGCGAAGCTCGCGCGGCGCCGACATGCTCGTTACCGGCGGCGGAGCATTCAACGCTTTCCTCATGCAGCGCATAGCAGCGCTGTCGTCGTGCAGGCTTGTGGTGCCCGGCGAGCAGGTTGTCAACTTCAAGGAGGCGCTGATATTTGCTCTCCTTGGTGCGCTTTACGTGAGCAGCGAGGTCAACACCCTTGCCTCGGCCACCGGCGCCGGGCGCGACAGCATTGGCGGATGCCTGACGAAAGCGCAGCCCGGCCCGCGGAGGTAGCGCGAAGTACTTTTTGCTTGCCTGCGCATAATTCAAAAATTTCATGTAACTTTGCTACAATTTGAAACACCGACTTTATACTCAAAATTATACTCAAAATTATACTCAAAAAAAGGTATGCTCAAAAAAATAGCTGCGCTGCTGTCCGAGGTAGAAGCATTCACGGCAGATAGCGCGCCAAAAGTGGAAGAATTTCGGGTAAAGCTTTTCGGAAAAAAAGGCGATTTAACGCTGCTTTTTGAAGAGTTTAAGCAGGTTCAGGGAGAGGCAAAGCGCGAGCTTGGGCAGAAAATCAACGCGCTGAAAAGCAAGGCGCAATCTCGCATCAACGAGCTGAAGCAAGCGCTCGCAAGCAGCAGCGCCCCTACTCTTACGCTTGACGCTTCGCGCCCGGGAACGGCCGAGAGGCTCGGCACGCGCCACCCGATAGCCATCGCGCGCAACGAAATTATTGCCGTATTTCGGCAGCTGGGCTTTACGGTGGCAGAAGGCCCCGAAGTTGAGGACGACTGGCATGTGTTCGGGGCGCTCAACTTCCCGCCCAACCATCCTGCCCGCGACATGCAGGATACGTTTTTCGTAGAAAAACGGGAGGACGGCGAAAATCCGGCTTTGCTGCGCACCCACACGAGCAGCATACAGGTACGCGTAATGGAAAAGCAGCAGCCGCCCATTCGCATTGTCTGCCCGGGACGGGTATTTCGCAATGAGGCTGTCTCGGCGCGCGCGCACTGCATGTTTCATCAGGTTGAGGGCTTATACGTTGACCAAAACGTATCCTTTGCCGACCTCAAGCAAACGCTGCTGTACTTTGCCCGGGAGCTGTTCGGCGCGAGCGTTGAAATTCGGCTGCGCCCGTCGTTTTTTCCCTTCACCGAGCCGTCGGCAGAGATGGACGTATCGTGCAGCATCTGCGGCGGAAAGGGCTGCAACATCTGCAAGGGCACCGGTTGGCTCGAGGTAGGCGGATGCGGCATGGTAGATGCTAATGTGCTGGATTCATGTAAAATAGATAGCCAAAAATACAGCGGATTTGCCTTTGGCATGGGCATCGAGCGCATCGCTATGCTAAAGTATCAGGTGCGCGACCTGCGGCTATACTTTGAAAATGACGTGCGCTTCCTGAGGCAGCTCACAGCCGCGACTTAACTCCCAATTCAAAATGGTAGATATTAGCGTTTTAGAGCAAGTAGAATCTTTTCGGGGTAGCGCTACCCCAGCAGAGCGCACTTTGCAGTTTAAGCCAATCGCGCTAAGCGACCTGCCCAAAATAAAAAGCATAGTAGAAAAAACCGCTTACCAATCGTGCCAGCTATCGGCGGGAGGCCTGTACTGCTTGTCCCGAAAGTACGGCACCGAAGTTTGCTTTAGCGGCGATTTCCTTTTCGTAAAGCAGCGCCGCAAGAGGTTTGGCATCTGCTACTTCATGCCCATCGGCGTTGGCAACCAGACGGAAGCCGCGAGCCAGCTGCTGCAGCACCACGCCGAAGCTCACGGTGGCGACCTCACCCTTTGGGGCGTTGCTGACGACATGGTGAGCGACTTTCGGGGTGCCTCCAGCGCCTTTGCCAACGCCGAGCTCGCGCCGGATAGAAATTGGGCAGAGTACATCCACGAATCGAAAAACCTGCTTACCCTCTCCGGCAAGCGCCTACAGCCGAAGCGCAACGCCGCAAACCAGTTCCTGCGCGCCCACAGCCGCTATGAGTACGAGCCGATTTCTACCTCGAATATGGAGGAGGTGTGGAGCTTCCAGCAGCAGCAGCTGGAGGCCGAAAAAAGCTCACCCCTGCAGGAGCTGCTGGAGGAAGAAAATCGCTCAATTGAGCTCGCCCTCGCCGCATGGGAACCGATAGGGCTAACCGGCGGCGCCATTCGCATCGACGGAAAAATCAAAGCCTTCACCTTTGGCTGCCCCATCAACGCAAGCACATTCGACATCATGTTCGAGTCGGCCGACCACAGCTACAACGGCATTTTTCAGGTGATCGAGCAGGAGCTTATCAGGCGCGAGCTGGCAAGCTTTACCCACGTCAACCGCGAGGAAGATTTGGGCATCCCCGGCCTTCGCTTTGCCAAGCAAAACCTGCGGCCGGATATTTTGATGATGAAGTATTCGGCAAAAATCAGCGCGAAATAAAAATTTTGGCTGTAAAGATAATAATTAAAGTTTTTCACCCTTTCCCTGCCAAGGCAAGTTTTCTCTTACTTTTTTCCTGTTTTACAACTATTTAACAAGGTGGGAAGCTTGAATTACTTGTAAACAAGCGATACGGCCGACTGGTCGGGTAAGGTGTAGGCAAAGCGCCTGCTGCCGTCGCTTACGGCGAGCGCCAGCGCCGCACCCGACTGGTTAACTGCCACCACCACCCGCGAGCCGTCGGGGTTAAGGAAGGTAGAGAAATCCACGTTGCTTGGCTTGCTGCCCGCGAGCGCGTGCCCGATACGGTGCGCGCCCGCTTTCACAAATTTGGAGAAATGCCCCAGCAGGTAGTACTCTTCGTTTACGCGGTAGCTGTTGCCCTGAATAGTAACTACGCCCCGGCAGTTGCCGCAGCCGCCCAGCCCGTCCACCTTGGGGCCGGCGTTGAGGTCGAGGGCAAGGTTCCACATCAGGAAATTGCGCGAGCCGCGATTGACGGTGGGAATGATAAAATCTTTCATGTAGTAAAGCATATTGCCTGTGGGGTCGTCGGTGTTCCAGCCGCCGCCCGACTGCTCGGTAAAGTAGATGGGCATGTCGGGGTGCTCGGCAATGAGCTGGTCGAGGTTGGCGGGCGATCCGCTGTAGCCGTGAAACGCCACGCCATCGACATATTTCTTAGCCTCCGCATCCTCAAGGACGGTGAGCGGATACACCACTTCGCCGA
>JAIRMD010000053.1 GCA_031258915.1 Prevotellaceae bacterium | reverse complement strand
AATCCTTTTGAGCGCAAGCCGGATGGTGCGGTTCAAATCATCGGACACCCTGAAAAAGTACAGCAACGCCACGCTTATAGCCGACGCTACCGCTGTGCGCAGCGCTCCGTCCACCCAAGGGTTGGCGCAGGTGCGCACAAAGTGGTTGGCGCCTATTACGAAGAGAAAAATAAAGATGAGCGTTAGCATGTTGAGCGTGTAGGGGTTACCCTTCACCTTTCGCAGCACTATCCACTGCTGCACAAGGTACGATAGGAGGCAGGTGAGCGCCGTGGCAACGGCGGCTCCGGATATTCCCCAGATGGGGATGAGGAGGTAGTTGGTCAAAATGCCAACGCCTGTAATGAAAAATGTGAAGTACAGGCTCCAGTAGTAGAACTTTGAAAAGCTTACCAGCACCCCGCCAAAGCCAAGCGTTATAGATATTAGCTTTGATATTCCGATGAAGAAAACAACCCATTTTCCGGCCTTATAGATAGCGCCGTTGGGGATGATGTCAAATATGTTGTCGATGTTTATCCAAAGGACAATAAACGCGCACCCGCCAACCAGCAGCTGGTGGAGGGCTACTTTTTGGTAGAGCTTGTTGGCCGTTTGAAAATCCTCCTGCTTGAGTGCGTTGGCCGCCAAAGGCGAAGATATTGCCGAGAGCGACCGCGACGGAATCTCTATCACCGATGCCATGTAAAAAGCAATGGTAAATATGCCCGCATAATCCAGCCCAAGCTGCGCGCTGACCATGAACAAATCCAGCTTTCCGAGTATTGATCCTCCCAAAGCGCCAGCAATGAGGTAGGCGGAATACCTGAGGATGTCTTTACGCAGCGGTTTTTTTATGAAAGAGGTATCGTGGCGCAGCGAAATGCTGCTGATCCTCGGCAGGTAAAAAAACATAATCAGCATGGCCAGCCCGTATATCGCAATAATTCCGGCCACCAGCCCGCCCATCCCGATGGCGTGGTAGCCATACAGCAGGTAAACCGCCAGCGTCAGCGCCCGAATGACAACTTCGCGGTTGAACTTCGGCACGGTGATGCGCATGTTGACGTTGGCGTAGGTTTCGAGCACCGTCAGGTAGGTGGCAAAAACAATGAGAGGAATTATCCAGTAGTAGTACTGCACAAAGAGCGATGATTTTTCGATAAAAAAGTCCGTAATAGGCTCCTTGAGGACGAGGTAAACCAGCGTAAATATAATGCAGCCCGCAAAAGGCAGCGCCATTACGTAGAAAAAAAATCCGTTGTTGTTTTTGCTGCTATCCTTGAAGTAGGGGAAAAAGCGCAAAGCCGACGAGGAGGTTCCCAGCTGGGCAAGCCCGGCAAACATCATCCCAACCTCAAGCACCACCTTTGTCAACCCAACAACCTCCGGCGAGAGAAACCTGGTAACCACCAGCATGGTGGTCAAAAAACCAATAAACGCCCCTATGTAGGTGGCAATGGTTCCCATTATACTTTGGCGAATAATAATCCCCATGCGGTTTTTTATTTTTGCTGCAAAGATACACCTTTGCATGGTTTTTCGTAAAAATATTTCTCGCTGCCGCTGCGCACGCTTGTAAATCCAAAAAAAATCGCGTATGTTTGCTGCCTTAATATTCAAAAGTTGAAAATGGAAATATCACGACGTAGCTTTATCAGAACAGGCGCCGCCACCCTGGCAGGGTTGGCAGCGGGTAGCAGCCTGCTTGCCCACAGCGCAGCAGGCCGGGAATTACCAAAAACGGGCGGCGGCGGTGCGCAAAGCCGCTTCAAGTCCAAGGCGGTTGACGCAGCCATTGCCGAGGTAAAGGCAAAAATAAAAGACCGGAAGCTGGCGGAGATGTTCGCAAAGTGCTTCCCCAACACGCTCGATACCACCGTAACCTACCGGCTGACTGGCGGCAAGCCCGATACCTTTGTTATCACCGGCGACATACACGCCTTGTGGCTGCGCGACTCCTCAGCTCAGGTGTGGCCCTACCTGCCGCTGGTCAACCGCGACGAGGCGCTCAAGCTGATGATCAACGGCCTCATCCGCCGGCAGGCAGCGTGCGTGTGCATCGACCCGTACGCCAACGCCTTCAACGACGGCCCCACCGGCGGCGAATGGCAAAAGGATTTGACCAGCATGAAGCCCGAGCTGCACGAGCGAAAGTGGGAGGTGGACTCGCTCTGCTACACCATCCGCCTTGCCTACGGCTACTGGAAAACCACCGGCGACGCATCGGCGTTCGACGCGCAGTGGCAAAAGGCGACGCACCTCATCTACCAAACGTTTGTGGAGCAGCAGCGCAAAAAGGGCAAAGGCCCCTACAAGTTTGAGCGGCTAACCACCCGGCAGCTCGACACCCTGTCCAACGACGGCTGGGGAAACCCCGTCAACCCGGTGGGGCTAATCGTTTCCTCGTTCCGCCCCTCCGACGATGCCACCACCTTCGGGTTCCTCATCCCCTCCAACCTCTTCGCTGTCCTGTCGCTGCGGCAGCTCGCCGAGATATACACAGCGGTGGTGGGCGACAAAGCTTTTGCGGCAAAGTGCGAGGCTTTGGCCGGCGAGGTGGAGGCTGCCATCAAGCGGTACGCCATTGTGGAGCGCTCCGGCTACGGAAGAGTTTACGCCTACGAGGTCGACGGCTTCGGCAACTACGTCTGCATGGACGATGCCAACGTGCCCAGCCTGCTGTCGCTCCCCTACTTAGGCTGCTGCGCACCCACCGACCCCGTGTACCGGAACACCCGCCGCCTGATATGGAGCAAGGATAACCCCTACTTCTTTGCAGGCGCGGCGGGCGAAGGCATCGGCGGCCCGCACATCGGCTACGACTACATTTGGCCAATGAGCATCATCATGCGCGCCATGACCAGCATTGATGACAACGAAATACGCCAGTGCGTCAGAACCCTGCGCGACACCGACGGCGGAACGGGCTTCATGCACGAATCCTTCCACAAGGACAACGCCGACAAGTTCACCCGAAAATGGTTTGCATGGGCAAATACGCTGTTTGGCGAGCTGATAGCCAAGCTGGTGAGCGAAGAAAAAGTGCAGCTGCTGGAGAGCTAAAAGTTACGCGCAATGCGCAAAACGCGCAGCTCTCCGGGAGCGCCGGCAACCGGCTCACAGCTCATTTAAGCAGCTTATGCAGCATCTCCTCTATTTTTCCGGCAAAGACAACCTCGATGCTGCCCGGCGTTTTAAGCCCCTTTTGGTTGTACGCGGAGGCGTATATTTTTTTGAAGCCCAGCTTTTCGGCTTCGGATATGCGCTGGTCGATGCGGGCTACCGGTCGCACCTCGCCCGACAGCCCCACCTCTGCGGCAAAGCAGCACCCGGCGGGTATTGGCATGTCGAGGTTAGAGGAGAGCACCGCCACCGCCACCGCGAGGTCAATGGCGGGGTCGCTCACCTTGAGGCCGCCGGCGATGTTGAGGAAAACATCCTTGCTCGCCAGCTGGAATCCCGCCCGCTTTTCGAGCACGGCGAGCAGCATGTTGAGGCGGCGAATGTCGAATCCGGTGGTGCTTCGCTGGGGCGTGCCGTACACCGCAGTGCTCACCAGCGCCTGAATCTCAATCAGGAAAGGCCTCACGCCGTCTATCGACGCGGCAATGGCAACGCCGCTCAGCGGCTCCTGGCGGTGCGTGATGAGTATCTCCGACGGGTTGCTCACCTCGCGCAGCCCGGCGCCGGTCATCTCGAAGATGCCCAGCTCGGAGGTTGCGCCAAAGCGGTTTTTCGTGGAGCGGAGAATGCGGTATACGTGCTGGCTGTCGCCCTCGAACTGCATCACTACGTCCACGATGTGCTCCAGCACCTTGGGGCCGGCAATAACGCCGTCTTTGGTGATGTGACCGATGACGAAAACGGGCGTTCCCGTTTCCTTAGCGTACTTGAGCAGCGTGGCCGCGCAGTCGCGTATTTGCGAAACGCTGCCCGGCGAGCTTTCGATGCGCTTGCTGGCCAGCGTTTGAATGGAGTCTACCACGATGAGGTTAGGCTTTAACTCCTGCGCGTGCGCCAAAATATTTTCGAGCAGCGTTTCGCTCAGGATGTAGCACCCTTTTCCGCTACCGCCGAGGCGGTCGGCGCGTAGCTTTATTTGCTGAGCGCTCTCCTCTCCGCTTACGTAGAGCGTTTTCAGGAGCGGATTTTTGAGCGCCAGCTGCAGCGCCAGGGTTGACTTGCCGATGCCCGGCTCGCCGCCAATGAGCACCATGCTGCCCGGCACAAGCCCTCCGCCCAGAATTCTGTCCACCTCGCCGCTGCCCAACGTCATACGAGGCTCCGGCGCAATGCTGATGCTATCTACCGGCAGCGGCTTGGCGTTGCCCTGCGGCAGGAACGAAAGTGCCCCAGCGCCCCCCACGCCGCTGTCTTTGGTAACCAGCTCCTCCACAAACGTATTCCACTCGCCGCACGATGGGCAGCGCCCCAGCCACTTGGCCGATTCGTAGCCGCAGCCTTGGCAAAAGTATGCTTTACGTATTTTCGCCATAACGTTATATCGCTTTATTGCTTTATTGCTTCTCTAATTGTTCAGCACGTTTTTCGGGCTGTAAAAGTAGCATTTAAGCGGCAGAATTGCAAACTTACCCCTCGTGGCCTTGATTTTTATCTCTCGCGCTTGGAAAGCTGAGGTTTTTCATCTAATTTTGCTTACAACAATTTTAAATTATTCCATACAATGAAAAAGTTTTTTACCACCTGCATCCTGACCGGAGCAGCCGTTTGCCAGGCCTTTGCCTGCACCAACTTTATCGTAACTCGCGGCGCATCAAAAAGCGGTGCCTGCATCGTTTCTTACTCCGCCGATTCGCACGTGCTGTACGGCGAGCTGTACCACTACCCGGCGGCAGCGCACCCCAAGGGCGCCATGCGCAAGGTGTACGAGTGGGACAGCAAAAAATATTTGGGCGAAATCCCCGAAGCAGAGCAAACCTACAACGTCGTAGGCAACATGAACGAGTATGCGCTCGCCATTGGCGAAACAACCTTTGGCGGCCGCCCCGAGCTGCACGACACTTCGGGCTTGCTGGACTACGGAAGCCTCATATACATTACGCTCCAGAGGGCAAAAACTGCGCGCGAGGCGGTAAAGGTTATTGCTAATTTGATGGAAACATACGGATACTGCTCTGAGGGAGAATCGTTTTCCATTGCCGACCCCAGCGAGGCATGGATTTTTGAAGTGGTGGGAAAAGGCAGCCGCGAGGTTAAGAACGCCAAGGGCAAGCCGTTTGCCAAAGGCGCGGTGTGGGTTGCCGTGCGCATCCCCGACGGGTACGTAAGCGGGCACGCCAACCAAGCCCGCATACAAACGTTCCCGCCTGCCGACGGCAAAAAATCCATCACCGCAAAGCAGATGAACAAAAGCTTTCCGGCGAGCGCGGAGGTTGTTTACGCCGACGACGTGGTTGACTTTGCCCGCGCCTGCGGCTACTTTAGCGGCGCCAACAAAGATTTCTCCTTTTCCGATACCTACAACCCCGTTGACTTTGGCGGCGCACGCTTTTGCGATGCCCGCGTGTGGTCGTTCTTCAAGGATGTGAACGACGACATGCAGCCCTACCTCGACTACGCCATGGGGCGCAACCTCAAGCATCGCATGCCGCTGTACGTAAAGCCCAACCGCAAGCTGGGCGTGGAGGACATTGCCGCCGCCATGCGCGACCACTACGAGGGTACGCCTATGGACATGCGCACGGATATAGGCGCGGGCGCATACGCCTGCCCCTACCGCTGGCGGCCAATGACGTGGACGCTCGACAGCACGGCGTACATACACGAGCGGGCAACCGCCACCCAGCAGACAGGATTTTGGTTTGTGGCCGAAAGCCGCGCACCGCACACCGGCGGCATCCTCTGGTTTGGCGTGGACGATGCCGCTACGTCGTGCCTCACGCCCATTTTCAGCTGCTCGACCCGCGTGCCGGAGTGCTTTGCCGTAGGCAACGGCGACATGCTCACCTATTCGCCCACCGCAGCATTCTGGCTGTTCAACCGCGTAACCAACTTTGCCTACTCGCGCTACAACGCCATGAGCGCCGACATCGTAAAAGTTCAGCAAGCCTTCGAGATGGAATCGCT
>JAIRMD010000105.1 GCA_031258915.1 Prevotellaceae bacterium | reverse complement strand
TGACCTTAAATATTTGTTTGAATGAATTTCACGGCGAATGGAATTACAAAATCCTGCCAGAATAGCCATGTTATTTCGTAACAATACAATGAGAGAAAAAAAACGCAAAACCGACATTTTACAGATGCTGAGCTCCTACTTGGAAAGCATCAGCAAGCCGTTTGCGTATCCGCAGCTTTTCAAGTCGCTACGGATACGCAAAGATGCTAACCAGCAGGCCAAAGTTACCGCTGCTGTAAATGCTCTGGTAAGGGAAGGCAGGCTTGTGCAAACGCCGGACGGGAGATTTAAGCCTCGCATGAAAGGTGTGGAGATTACGGGCACCGTAGATATGACCAGCGGCGGCTTTGCCTACGTGGAGAGCGAGCAGAGCGATGTTGATATTTTTGTGCCGCCGCACGCGCTGAGCCATGCGCTGCATGGCGATACGGTGAAGGTATTTGTGCGCCAAACCCCCCGCCGCCTTGAGGGTGATGTTGTGGAGATAGTGAAGCGCGCGCGCATGGAATTTGTTGGGGTGCTCAGAAGGTCGAAGCACAGCGCCGTCGTCATCCCCGACAGCCGCCACATGCACGTGGACATTACCATTCCCGCCGAGCACGTGGGTAAGGCTCAGGATGGGCAAAAAGTGCTGGCGTACATCACCGACTGGCCTGCAAAAGCCCGGCAGCCCACAGGCAAAATAGCAGACGTACTCGGCAACCCCGGCGAAAATAACGCCGAGATGCACGCCATCCTTGCCGAGTATGGGCTACCCTACAAGTTCGACCCGAAGGTCGAAAGCGCTGCCGACGAGGTGCAGGACTCCATCAAAAAAGAGCTGCCCAAGCGCCGCGATTTTCGCAAAATAACCACCCTCACCATCGACCCCGCGGATGCCAAAGATTTTGACGATGCCCTTTCGCTGCGCCGGCTGCGCGGCGGGCGCTACGAGCTGGGCGTGCATATTGCCGACGTTACGCACTACGTTACGCCGGACTCTGCTATCGACAAGGAGGCCATGCGCCGAGCCACGTCGGTTTACCTCGTTGACCGGACGGTGCCAATGCTCCCAGAGCGCCTCAGCAACGGGCTTTGCTCGCTCAGGCCAAAGGAAGAAAAGCTGTGCTTCTCGGCGGTGTTTGAGCTGGACAAAGACGCAAACGTGCTCGCACAGTGGTTTGGAAAAACGGTCATAAAGTCCGACTACCGCTTTACCTACGAGGAGGTGCAGGGCATTATCGACAGCGGCAAGGGTAGCTTTAGCGAGGAGATTCTCGCGCTGCACGAGCTGGCGCAGCGCCTGCGCGCTGCGCGATTCGAGAATGGCTCCGTTGGGTTTGAGCGCGCCGAAGCCCGCTTTGACATCGACAAAAACGGTAAGCCCATTGGGGTTTACTTTCGCGAGGATACACCCTCACACCAGCTAGTGGAGGAGTTCATGCTGCTTGCCAACCGCAGCGTTGCCGAGCTCGTGGGCAAACCGCAGGGAAGGGCAAAACCCAAGACGTTTGTGTACCGCATACACGAAAGCCCAAACGAGCAAAAGCTGTACAGCTTGAGCCATGTAGCGCAGCAGCTGGGCTATAAGGTGAGCTTTGGGAAGGGAACGGCCATTTCGCGCAAGCTGAACGCGCTGCTGAGCGAGGTGCGCGGAAGCAAAGCGCAGAACATTCTCGAAACGTTGGCGCTGCGATGCATGGCAAAAGCACGCTACAGTACCGCCAACGTCGGGCACTACGGCTTGGCATTCGGCTGCTATACGCACTTCACATCGCCCATACGCCGCTACCCCGACATAATGGTACACCGCCTGCTTGAGCGCTACCTCGAAGGCGGAAAATCGGTCAAAGCCGACGACTACGAGGCGCTGTGCAAGCACGCCAGCCAAATGGAGGGGCAAGCCGCCGACGCCGAGCGAGCTTCCATAAAGTACAAAATGGCCGAGTACATGCAGGATAAAATCGGAAAGGAGTACAGCGGTACTATTTCGGGCGTAACCGAGCGCGGCATTTACGTAGAAATAAACGAAAACAAAATTGAGGGCATGGTGCTGCTCCGCTCGCTGCGGCAGGATTTCTTTTTCTTCGACGAAGATAACTACCGCGTTGTAGGCCGACGCACGGGTAAGACCTACACGCTGGGGGATGCCGTGCGCATCAGGGTGAGCAGCGTGAACATGGAGAAAAAGCAGCTGGACTACATCATGCTGGACGACGACGGCGACGACGAGCTGGAGGTAGCAACCGACGCAAAAAGGGTGCAAAGGAAAAAATCGGGCCGCCGTTCGCAAAAAAAATCGTAACTTTACGGCTTACGGCGCAAAAAAAAAAAAGCAGCTGTAAAATCATAGCTCAACAATGCAACATTCTATGCCGGACAACAAGGAAGCGGACATGCTATACACGCGGGGCTGCTGCTACAAGCGGCAGCCCACAAGGGAAGTGGCGTGCTACCAGGTAGAATCGTGCCAAAAGCTGGCCACCTTTGACTGGCTGGCGGGGATGCACAGCGCTGCGATGCCCACAGATATTGTTGAGGTGCGATTTAAGAACACGCGCAAAGCCTACTTTAAAAACGTCAACGAGGTGCCGCTGCGAAAGGGTGATATTGTTGCTGTGGAAGCATCGCCGGGGCACGACATCGGAATCGTTTCCCTCACAGGGGATATCGTGATGCTGCAAATGGCGCGAAACGGGCTACAGCCCGACAAGTACGAGTACAAGAAAATTTACCGAAAGGTAAAGGGCAGCGATGTGGAAAAGTGGAGCGAAGCAATAGCGCTTGAGCACCGCTTTATGATTCGCTCCCGACAGCTGGCGGCTAACCTGCAGCTGAAAATGAAAATTGGCGATGTGGAGGTGCAGGGTGATAAAACGAAGGCCATATTTTACTACATTGCCGACGAGCGCGTCGATTTTCGCGAGCTGATAAAAATCATGGCCGAAGAGCTCGGCGTGCGCGTAGAGATGCGGCAAATTGGCGTGCGGCAGGAGGCCGGGCGGATAGGTGGCATTAGCACCTGCGGACGGGAGCTCTGCTGCGCCAAGTGGCTGTGCTCATTTGCATCGATATCAACCAGCGCCGCGCGATATCAGGAGGTGGCCATCAACCAGCAAAAGCTGGGGGGGCAGTGCGGAAAGCTGAAGTGCTGCCTCAACTACGAGCTGGCATGCTACATCGACGCACAGAAGGATTTCCCAAAAAACTTCGACACGCTGGAGGTCGCAGAGGGAACGGCATTCCACCACAAAACCGACATTTTTAAGCGGACGATGTGGTACAACTTCGATAGAAATTCTGTAGAAAACCTTATTGCGGTGCCTGTGGACAGGGTAAAGGAAATTTTGGAGCAAAACAAAAGAGGCCTGAAGGCCGATGCGCTGCTGAGCGAGCGATACTCGCAGGCAAAGAGCATGCTTGAGGAAACGAAGTTCGTAAGCGCTGCCGGCGAGGATAGCATTACGCGGTTTGATAAGGCAGCTTCTCGCCACCACTCCCACCAGCGCGCGAAAAAGTATGGCAAACCCCAACCGCAAAGCGAAGCCGGCGGCCAGAGCCGGAGCAAGCCCGAAAAGACCCACAGCGCCGGCAGCAGTAAGCAAAATCAGAATGCTAACAGCAACGCAAAGCAAGGCAAACATGCACAGCCACACCAACACCCGCACCACCAGCGTAGCAGCAAAAAGCAGTAAGCGGCTACCGGCAGGCGTAGCGCACCTCGCGCTATGCCTCGCGCTATGCCTCGCGATCTGCGCCTGCGACGCAGCCCGCGTTTACGAGCAGTACAGGACTATACCCGGCGAGGGATGGCACAAGGATAGCTGCGCCGTTTTTGATGTCTACATCAGCGATTCGACCATGCTCAGCAGCCTCTACATAAACCTGCGCAACACCAGCGCATACCCGTTCTGCAACATCTACCTGTTCGTAAAAGTTACCGCTCCCTCCGGTGCCTTTACGTGCGACACCGTTGAGTACATGCTTGCCGACCTCTACGGGCGTTGGTACGGAAAGGGATTCTCTAAAATGCTGGACAACAGGCTGGCATTTCGCAAGCATGTCAGGTTCCCGCGATGCGGAGCCTACCGATTCGAGGTGCAGCAAGGCATGCGCTTGGACGTGCTCCCTTACGTAGCCAACGTGGGCTTGCGCATCGAAAGGGAGCGCCAGCTTGACGTGGCTGGCGAGTAGCGCCGAACCCTTACCGCCATCCGAAAACGAACAACCGCCATGACAATTCAAGAAATACAGCAGCAAGTAGCCGACGACTTCAGCCTGTTCACCGACTGGCTCGACAAGTACGCCTACCTCATTGAGCTGGGAAAATCGCTGCCGCCATACGACGAAAAAAACAAGGTAGCGCAAAACCTTATTCAGGGCTGCCAGAGCCGAGTGTGGCTCAACGCAGAGCTGGTGGACGGCAAGCTGTTCTTCACCGCCGATAGCGATGCCATCATCACCAAGGGGATTGTCTCGCTGCTCATCCGCGTATTCTCGGGGCAAACGCCGCAGGACATCATCGCCGCCAATACCGAATTTATCGACAGGATAGGGCTGCGCGAAAACCTCTCGCCTACCCGCGCCAACGGCTTGCTAAGCATGGTAAAGCAGCTGAAGCTGTACGCCGTGGCTTTTGCCGCAAAAGCAAGCTGCGGGAGCACGGCCACCTAACGCCTGTCCCTCGCTGCGCCCTGAAAAAAAATTTTTGAAAAAAAATTTTTTCAAAAACATTTTGCTTGCCGAATTTTTTTGTATATATTTGCCGCAAGTTTGGCAATCGAACCATTCAAGCGTTATTCAGATGCATAGCAGCCCCCACATAGCCGAAAATTCAACCTTCGAAGTTCAAAAACCTTTGCGCCACCCGGCGCAAGCCCAGCCGCTGAATTTTGAAGCGCTAAGCGTATGCACACGGGCGGGCGTATGCAAGTACGGGCGAATAATATATTCGCCCCAACCCGTAGGGGCGAATAATTATTCGC
>JAIRMD010000084.1 GCA_031258915.1 Prevotellaceae bacterium | reverse complement strand
ATCTCTTTTGAAAAGACAGTGCACGATTTTGGCGCTGTTGAGTACAACGGAAATGGTACCTACGAGTTCCACTTCTCGAATACCGGTACTGCTCCGCTATTGATTAGCAGCGCAAATTCAACGTGCGGTTGCACCGTGCCCAGCTACTCAAAAGTGCCAATCATTCCGGGCGAAAAGGGTGTAATAACGGTGAAGTACGACACATCGAGGCAAGGCACCATCAATAAGCAGATAACCGTAACCTCCAACGCAAAAACCAACTCGAGCGTAGTGCTTCAAATCAAGGGCGAAGTGAAGGCTCCGGCTGCCGCGCCTACAAAGTAGCGCACTTGCAGTAAGCGCTTTTACGCTGCGTATGAATTTGATTTTTGCAACCAACAATCTTCATAAGCTGGAGGAGGTGAGCACAATGCTGAACAAAAGCATTGTGCTCTCCACTCCAAAGCAGTGGGGTATCGTAGATGATATTCCGGAGGATCAGCTGACGCTTGAGGGCAATGCGCTGCAAAAAGTGCGCTACGTCCATGAGCGCTTGCGCGAGAATTGCTTTGCCGACGACACAGGTCTGGAGGTCGAAGCGCTCAACGGAGCGCCCGGCGTTCGCTCCGCGAGGTATGCAGAGCAGGCAAAAAGTATGCAGGACAACATGGAAAAGCTGCTGCGCGAGATGGCGGGGGTAGCAAACCGCAATGCCCGTTTTCGTACGGTTATTGCTCTTATTTTGCACGGAAAGGAGCATCTTTTTGAGGGCGAAGTGAAGGGCGAAATTCTGTGCGAAAAAATGGGCTGCAAAGGTTTTGGCTACGACCCTGTTTTTCGACCTCTGGGCTATGAGGTTACTTTTGCAGAAATGGATTTGAATGAAAAAAACAGCATTAGCCACCGCGGTAAAGCCGTTAGGCAGCTGGTAAACTTTTTGAATCAATGCGCAGGCTGATTTTTTTGCTGCTTGCCCCTCTGCTCGCGGTGCCGATAGCTGCGCTTGCAGCCGTTAGAGTTGGCGCAGAGCGCACATCGGAGTACATTCCCCTTACGTATAACAAAAAAGTAGGCTTGGCAGCCAACCACACCTCGTTGGTAGGTGGGGTGCACCTGCTGGATACGCTCCGCTCGCAAGGCGTGAACGTGCTTCGCGTGTATGCTCCCGAGCATGGGTTCAGGGGAACATTAGAGGCCGGAGCAAGCGTGGCGGGGTATGTGGACAAAAAGAGCGGGGTAGAGATAACCTCCATTTACGGGGCCTCCAAAAAACCGTCGCGCGAGCAGCTGAGCGGCATACAGCTCATGATTTTTGACATGCAGGATGTTGGCGTGCGCTTCTACACCTACCTCTCAACGCTCCACTACGTGATGGAGGCTTGCGCCGAAAACGGCATCCCGCTCATTGTTTTGGACAGACCCAACCCCAACGGCCACTACATAGATGGGCCGGTTTTGGAGCTAAGGTACCGCTCGTTTATCGGTATGCACCCCATACCTGTTGCGCACGGAATGACCCTGGGAGAGCTGGCGCTAATGATAAATGGCGAGGCTTGGCTGAAAAATGGAGCGCAGTGCAAGCTTACGGTGGTAACATGCGAAGGCTACAATCGCGCAGCAGCGTACAACCTGCCGGTGAAGCCGTCGCCCAACCTGCCCAACATGCGCTCGGTTTACTTGTACCCGTCGCTTTGCCTGTTTGAGGGAACAATTATGAGCATAGGGCGTGGCACCGACTTTCCGTTTCAGGTGCTTGGGCACCCCGGCTGGCGCGAAAAGCAATTCCTGTTCATGCCGCGCAGCATAAGGGGTGTTGCCCAGAATCCGCCGCACGAAAAAAAAACGTGCTACGGCGTAGATTTAAGGGAAATACCCATCGACTCCCTGTTCGGCCAGCGCCGGTTGAATTTGGAGCGCCTGCTTGAGGCATACCGCTACTTTTCTTCAAAAGGAAAATTTTTCACCACCCTTTTCCCAAGGTTAGCCGGAAATAGCAAGCTGCAAAGGCAGGTGGAGCAAGGGATGAGCGCCGAGCAAATTAGAGCATCATGGCAGCAGGATTTGAAAAAATTCCGGCAGCAGCGAGCGAAATATCTGCTCTACAAAGATTTTTGACTGCTACTTGGACAAATCCAGCAGGTATCGTCCGTATTCGGTTTTGTTCAGCTTAGCGCCTAACGTTGCGAGCTGCTCGCTGCTTATCCAGCCGTTGCGCCATGCTATTTCCTCGATGCACGAAACGTAAAATCCCTGCCGCTTTTGTATTGTAGCCACGAAGTTCGAGGCCTCCAGCAGGCTGTCGCAGCTGCCGGTATCAAGCCATGCAAACCCTCTGCCGAAAATCTCTACCTTCAGCATTTCATCTCTCAGGTAGGTTTTGTTGAGGTCTGTAATTTCGTACTCTCCGCGCGCCGAGGGTTGCAGGTCTTTTGCACGCTGCACAACCGTGTTGTCGTAAAAATACAGGCCGGGAACCGCATACTCCGACTTTGGCTGCTGCGGCTTTTCCTCCAGCGATAGCGCCCTGCCGTCGGGTGCAAACTCCACCACGCCATAAGCGCGGGGGTCTTTTACGGCGTAGCCGAATACGCAGGCACCTTTTTCGATAGCGGCGGCACGCTTGAGCATCCCGCTAAAGCCTTGCCCGTAAAACAGGTTATCTCCGAGCACGAGCGCAACCTTATCGTTGCCTACAAACTGCTCCCCCAGCACAAAAGCTTGCGCAAGCCCGTTGGGTTTTTCTTGCGCTGCGTAGCTAAATTTCATACCCAGCTCTTCGCCGGTCCCGAGCAGCTCCCTGAACATGGGCAGGTCGCGGGGAGTTGAAATAACAAGCACCTCGCGAATATTCGCCAGCATAAGCGATGACAGCGGGTAGTAAACCATAGGCTTGTCATATACCGGCATTATTTGCTTCGATATAGCCTTTGACAACGGGTAAAGGCGCGTTGCGCTGCCTCCTGCAAGAATTATTCCTTTCATTTTGCTCGTGTTTTTTCGCAAAGCTACGTGAAAAACCTGCGATTTCCAAGCGTATGCATGAATTTTTTTGGTTACCCCCCAAAAAAAAGCGCAAAACGATTGTATGTAAGAATTAAAATCGCTACTTTTGTAACCCCTGATTTGACAAAATTATTACGAAAAATAAACAGTAAATAGAAAATGGCTAAGCAAAAATTATCGTCCGCCGAAGGTAATCTGGGCGCAATTGAGCACTCGTTGACAAACGTAGAAATTCTCATCGAAAAGTATCAGAAACCGCTTATCTACGTGGTGGTTGGGTTGATTTTGGTGGCAGGTGTATTTTTTGCCTACAGAAGCTGGTATAAAGCGCCGCTGGAGGAGGAAGCCCAAGCGCAAATGTTCGCCGCAGTGCAGTACTTTGAGCAGGATTCGCTGATGCTGGCGCTCAACGGCGACGGCAGCAACCTTGGCCTGCTCGACATCGAAGACCGCTACGGGAGCACCCAAGCGGGCAACCTTGCCCGCTACTACGTCGGCTTGGTGTACCTGCATACCGGCCTGTACGACGAGGCTATTACCTACCTCAAAAGGTACAGCCCCGGCGACAAGCTGGGCAAGGCGCTCGTCAACGGCAACGTGGGCGATGCCTACAGCGAGCTGCAGGACTACGACAACGCCATATCGTACTATAAAAAAGCGGCAGATAGCGAGCGCAGCCGCCTTACGACGCCTCGCTTCCTGATGAAAGCAGGGCTGCTGCTCGAGGCGCAGGGCAAGTATGCTGAAGCAAAAACGGTGTATGAGCGGGTGAAAAAAGATTTCCCCGAAACCTCCGAAGGCTACGAGGCCGACAAGTATATCACCCGTGCGCAGCTTTTGCAGCAGCAGCAATAGGCAGGGCAGCAGCAGCTGCTGCTAAGGGGCATTGTAAGCGTGCTCTTACCGTCATACAGGCAAGGCAATGCGGTGCAACGTCTTGGCTTTTCGTATCGCTTAGCTGCTGAATTTTTGGAGTAACCTTATTTGTAGTAAAAAATGTCATCGGCCCAACATAACCTTTCTCACGTGCACGACGGCGAAATACCCTCGGCAAAAGAGATGCACTTTGGCATCGTAGTATCGGAGTGGAATACCGAAATTACCAGCAAGCTGCTCACCGGAGCCTGCAACGCGCTACTGAAGTACGAGGCAAAAGAAAAAAATATTATCGTAAAGTGGGTGCCCGGCAGCTTTGAACTTCCGCTGGGAGCGCAGCTCGTTGCCGACAGCCACAAGGTTGACGCTGTGATATGCCTCGGATGCATCATTCAAGGCGAAACGCGCCACTTCGACTTTATTTGCAACGCCGTATCAACCGGCATTATGAGGCTTAATCTGGAGTACAGCCTGCCTTTTATATTTGGCGTGCTTACCCCCAACACCATGCAGCAAGCGCAAGACCGAGCCGGTGGAAGGTTTGGCAACAAAGGCGACGAAGCTGCAACCAGCGCCATCAAAATGGTGGCGATGCAGCAGAATATCTGAGAAGGTATGAATTATGCTGTGCAAATCTGAAATCTGAAATCCAACCGTTCATGGGACGCGCATTTGAGTATAGAAAAGCAAGGAAGCTGAAGCGCTGGGGCAGCATGTCCCGCACGTTCACCCGCTTGGGTAAGGAGATTACCATTGCCGCTAAGGGCGGCGGTACCGACCCGGACAACAACCCTCGCCTGCGCGCGCTGATACAAAACGCTCGCGCCGAAAATATGCCCAAGGATAACGTAGATCGCGCCATCAAGCGCGCCATCGAAAAAGATCAGGGGGAGTACAAGGAGCTGACCTACGAGGGCTACGGCCCCTACGGTGTCGCCATAGTGATAGACGCTGCTACCGATAACCCTACGCGCACGGTGGCCAACATTCGCAGCTACTTCAGCAAGCTGGGCGGATCGCTCGGAACCTCCGGAAGCCTTGATTTTATGTTTGACCGCAAAAGCGTATTCCGCGTAAAACCCAAAGACGGCACGGATTTGGAGGAGCTGGAGCTGGAGCTGATTGACTACGGCGTGGACGAACTCTTTGCCGACGAAAGCGAGTGGATTGTTTACGCCGCTTACGAAAGCTACGGGGGCGTACAAAAATACCTCGAAAGCAATGGCTTTGAAATCATCAGCAGCGGCTTTGAGCGTATACCTACCGATACCAAAGAGGTTACCCCCGAGCAGCAGGCTGCGCTGGAAAAACTGATTGAAAAATTCGAGGACGACGACGATGTGCAGGCCGTATGGCACAACATGAAAGAAAGCGAGGCAGGCTAACGCCTGCCTCCATTGCCGACGACGAGTACTCAGAGCTTACTGCAGCTCAAACGTTGCCGTAACAGGGTTGTGGTCGGAGTGCTCAAAGCCCAGCCTGTGCACGGCAACCTTCGTAACCTTTACGTTGGGCGAAATCAAAAAGAAATCCACCACCGACGTGAGCGTTTCTCCCTCAGCGTAAGGCTGGTTAATAAACCTCATCGTTTCGGCGGCGCTGTCGTACGCCCACTGCCAGCCTTTGGGGAAGAGGTCGCTGTCGATAGGGTGCGGCGTGTACTGCTCGGTGCTTGCCACCTTGTCGTATCCGGGGGGCGTTTGGTTCCAATCGCCGCCAATCACTACGTAGCTACCGTTTTCGTACTCCTTCACTGCAAAGTCGCGCAGCATCTCCATTTCTGCTGCCCGCTGCTTGCCGCTGTCGTAGGCGGAGTTGTGGGTATTTATCAGCACAAAATCGTTGCCATTTTCGGCCGTGTAGCGGCACGCCAAAAAGCAGCGCTTGAGCAGAAATATGCTCTGCGGGTACGGCGTGATGTTTGGGTATGCGTGGCGCGTTACGTGGTAGGGAGCGCACCGGCCAAGTGTCGCCACGCCCGATTGCACGCGGCCAATGGGACGAAAAACGGGGATGGGCACAAACCACGCCCTGTAGTTGTACGCAAAAAATTCCTTAAACTCCTTGTGGTTGCGCAGCTTATCGGCAATGCTGCGCCGCTCGTCGATGCCATAGCTGCGCTTGGAGCCAACATCCACCTCCTGCAGCAGCAGGAAGTCGCTTGCGTCCGCCTGCAAAAATGTTGTGATGTGCAGCAGGTTCTCCAGCACCTCTTTTTTGCTCGATCGCACCATTTTACCGCCCTCGTAGAAAAAATCAGCATCTTTGCCAAGCCCACAGTATCCTATGTTCCATGACGTTACGGTTATTCTGCCGGGCAGGCAGTGCTGTGGTTGCAGCTTGCTGTACAGCGTCTCCTCCGGCGCAGGGCGGTACGCCGTAATGGTGGCTACGGTAAAAAAAAGCAGCGCGAGCAGCAGCAGCGTAGCCGCTGCCGCAATTGCGTAAAAAAGTGGAGTGTTGTACTTCATAGCTCAGCCGAAAAATATCAGTGCGCTAATTCGGGAAAGAGGTTGCCGGCGCTGGGGATTTTTACTCCCACTCAATGGTGGCGGGTGGCTTGCTGCTGATGTCGTACACCACGCGGTTCACGCCTTTCACCTTGCTGATGATTTCGTTGGATATGCGGGCGAGAAACGGGTAGGGCAGCTGCGCCCAGTCGGCGGTCATGCCGTCGGTTGAGATCACGGCACGCAGGGCAACGGCGCTTTCATAGGTACGCTCATCGCCCATCACGCCAACCGATTGCACCGGCAGCAGCATCGCGCCCGCCTGCCACACCTTGTGGTAAAGCCCCTCGGCGTGCAGCCCCTGGATGAAGATATGGTCGGCTTCCTGCAACATGCGGACTTTTTCGGGGCTAACGTCGCCCAGAATGCGCACCCCCAGCCCCGGTCCCGGGAAGGGGTGCCGTGCGATGAGCGCCTTGTCAAGCCCCAGCTCGCGCCCCACGCGGCGCACCTCGTCTTTGAAAAGCAGGCGTAGCGGCTCTACTATCTTTAGGTTCATTTGTTCGGGCAGCCCGCCCACGTTGTGGTGCGACTTGATGGTTGCGCCCGTAATAGAGAGCGACTCAATAATGTCGGGGTAAATGGTGCCCTGCGCCAGCCAGCGTATGCCCTGCAGCTTACGCGCTTCCTCCTCAAAAACATCAATAAATCCTTTGCCGATAATTTTGCGCTTTTTTTCGGGGTCGGTTACGCCCTTCAGGTTAGCGTAAAAGCGCTCTCGGGCGTTTACGCCAGCTACGTTAAGCCCCATGTGCGCGTAGCTCTCCAGCACAGCTTCGGCCTCGTTTTTGCGTAGCAGGCCGTTGTCCACAAAAATGCAGGTAAGATTTTTGCCAATAGCCTTGTCGAGCAGCATGGCCGCCACGCTCGAATCTACGCCCCCCGAAAGCGCAAGCACCACCTTGTCGTTGCCCAGCAGCTGCTTTAGCGAGGTAACGGTGGCATTGATAAACGACGCGGGCGTCCAATCCTGCCTGCAGCCGCAGATGCGGATGAAGTTTTGCAGCAGCGCGGGGCCTATCTCGGTGTGGAAAACCTCCGGGTGGAACTGCACGCCCCACGTTTGCTCGCCATCAACCTTGTAGGCGGCGTTGGGCACCTCCTTTGTTGACGCCACAGCGCGAAAACCTTGCGGCAACGCTGTAATGGTATCGCCGTGCGACATCCACACCTGCGAGCCGCTGGCAATGCCCTGCAGCAGCTCGTCGCTACCGTCAATATTTTGCAGGTTGGCACGCCCGTATTCGCGCATTCCCGCAGGCTCGACCTTTCCGCCGGCCTCATGCACCATGAGCTGAGCGCCGTAGCAAATGCCCAGCACCGGTATTTTGCCCCGAAAGTCAGACAGCGCAGCCTTGAATGCGTTGGCATCGTACACCGAAAAAGGGCTGCCCGAAAGGATAACGCCCTTCACAGCGGCATCGCCGGCAGGGAATTTGTTATAGGGGACGATTTCGCAGTAGGTGTTCATTTCGCGCACGCGCCGCCCTATGAGCTGCGTGGTCTGCGAGCCAAAATCAAGAATGATGAGCTTTTCCTGCATTTTCATTATTAGGAGTTTTTAGTCTTTGAAAACCCTACTACTGCCCCAGCTTGAACACGTAGGTAATGATCCCGTTCTGGAAAAGCGGTCCGCCGGGCGAGGCGCTGAACTTTGCCCTGCGGGCGGCGCGCTCCGCCGCCTCGTAGAGGGTTGCGTCCATTAGGGTAGAGCCTTCCTGCCGCGCCTCGGCCTCCACCACGTTGCCGTACCTGTCGACCTTGATGCGCACCACCACGCGCCCGGCCTGCTGTATGCGGTAGTCGGGCTCGGGGAGCTTGCCGCTCAGGGAGCGTCCGGCAAGGCTTGCACCGCTGATATCGCCAAGTCCGCTACCCACAGAGTTGGGTGAGCGCGGCGAGCCGTCCGGCGCACCCTGGTTGCCGGAGGTAGCGTTGCTGCTTTGCCCCTGCGAGGTGGCCGCGCTTTGCCCTGGAAAGAGCGCGTTGCGATTTACCTCGCGAGGTTTTTCCGCCGGCTTTTGGGGCACCTCGTCCGCCGGCTCGGAGCTTTGCTGTGGGCTTTGCGCCTCGTGGCTTCGCAGCGGCCGCTCCCGCTTACGCTTTTCTTTTTTCTTTTTGGGTGGGATAAACGGTGCCTCCTCGTAGTCCTGCGTGAGGGCGCCCTGCTCCTCCTGCTCGGAGAGCTGCTGCGGCAGCGGGCGGGGCGTAGCGGGCTCTGCGCTCGCTGGCTCCTCCGCGCCGCGTCCGGTCTGCGCGTCGCCAAAGTTAATCAGGATACCCTGCTCGGCTGGCGGCGGGAATGGTTTTTGGTACCCCCACGATAGCAGCATGAAGAGCAGCACACCGTGAAAAATCACGGTGGCAATCATACCTCTTACTTTATCCGGCTGCATAGCGAATCTATAACGGTAAAGTTTATACTCAATCTTCCGGGCTGGTGGCCAGGATAACCTTCCAGCGATGCTTTTTGGCAATGTTCATCACCTTCACCACCTCCTCTATGGTTACTGCTCTTTCGGCATGAATGGAGATGGTAGGATCTTCGCGCCCTTCGAGCAGCAGGCCGAGCTTCGCCGGCAGCTCTGCGAGGGTAACGGGCGTTGCGCCATCTACGTACATGTACGGGTTGTTCTTTTGGATAGATACGCTCACCGCAGGCTTTGCCTGCACCTGGTTGCTGCTCTGCGGCAGCAGCAGCTTCAGCGCGTTGGGGCTAATCATGGTTGAGGTAATCATGAAAAATATGAGGAGGAGAAACACCAGGTCGCTCATTGATGACATGCTGAAAGACACATCGGTTTTTAATGTTTGCTTGATGGGCATTTGCTTGGAAGTTTAGTAGTTATAGTAGTTAATGTAGCTATAGCAGTTACGGTAGCAAAAAAGTAGCCATGCTGCCCGCGCGCAGCACTGCTACTTTTTTGCGTACAGCATGTCCATAAACTCCATTGTGCTTGCCTCGAGGTGGAATACGACGCGCTGCACCTGCGCCACCAGCATGTTGTAGCCAAAGAAAGCAATGATGCCGACGATTAGGCCTGCGATGGTTGTTACCATAGCCTCGTATATGCCCGACGAGAGCAGCTGGATGTCAAGATTATTTCCGGCGTTGGCCATGTTGAAGAAGGCGCGCACCATGCCGGTTACCGTTCCCAAAAATCCGAGCATTGGAGCGCCGCCGGCTATCATTGCCAGGATGGCCAAGCCTTTCTCTAACCGCGCCACCTCGAGGTTGCCTTCGTTTTCTATGGCGGTTTGAATATCGCTTAGCGGTGCGCCTATGCGCTTAATTCCTTTTTCGATGAGGCGCGCCTGCGGTATGGCGCTAGCCTGACACAGCGCAATGGCCGCGTCGGTTCGGTTGCTCAGGATGTACTCGCGAATGTTGCTCATAAAGTGGTTATCAACTTTAGAGGCGCGGCGGACGGCAAAAAAGCGCTCGATAAAAATAAATACCGCTATAAAAGAAAGCATGAGGATGGGTGCCATCACCCAGCCGCCCTTTATAGCCAACTCAATAAAATCAAGTTGCTGCTGCTCAACTGCTTGCAGCAGTACAAAGTGTATATCCATTAGCTTGATACTTGTAAAAACAAAAAAATAATTTTCGGTAAAAATACTGCGAAGTTCTCAATAGTTCGTAAGTTCAGCCCATTGATTTGTTAATCGTTATTAAAAAATGTAGATTTTCTTTTCAACACATTCTGCCTCCTCGTCAGCTGCTGCCTTGAGATGCAGCCGCTTCGCCGCCGTCATCGCCGCCGCCGTCGGCTTTTTTCTTGCCTCGCCTGCTGAAGATAGCCTTCCACAAGTCGGCCAGGCTGTCGAAATCTTCCTGGTAGAAAATGCCCACGCCGTAGCGGTTGCTTCCGGCTATCATTTCGGTGTACTGGTCGTTGGCGTGGCCAAATGCCTTTAGCCGCAGCCTCCCCGACTTGTTGAGCAGCATCTCCAGGTCAACGTCGCCAAGTAGTTCGCTGCCGTTTGGGTCGAGCTGCTTGCGCTGCGCCTGACGCTCAAAGTTGGCGTTCAGGATTATCCGGTCGGTAATGTTGGCGTTGAGCGAGAGTCCCCAGTCTGCCTCGCTGTAGCTGTCTACATTGTTGAGGGTAAAGCCGACGCTTACGTCGTCAACAAAGTGCGACAACAGGTCCGTGAGCTGCGAGGTTAACACCCCGCCAATGGTACCGCCAATGTTTTGCCTGTAGAGCGATATATCCTGCTGCGGCACAAAGCGGTCAATCAGCAGCAGCGAGAGGAACTGTATGGTTACGTTGTCCTCCGTGCTGAGCTGCGCCTGCATCCGGTCTCTGGTTTCGTTATCTGCCGTTGGAGCGTCTATCTCGAACTTGAGGTCGGGGGCGGTTAGCCGGCCTGTCATGCTCACCTTGCAGTCGATGGGTACGATGCGCTTGTAGCGGCTGGTAGTGGTGTCGCTCAAGAGGTCTGACAGCGGTGCGCGCACCTTGTAGGTAGCGTGGATGTTGGCGGTAGCCGTAGCCACCTCGCCGTTGAAGGTAATGGTACTTCCGTTGTCTATCTTGAACTTTTTGTTCACCAGATTTTGGATGGAGATAGCGTATTCGCCACGCTGCATGGTGTAGGTACCGAATATTTGGAAGATGTTTTTTGTCGGCTCCACCTCCATTTTGAGGTTGCCGCTGCCTGCCGCCTTAATAACATCGCCTGTATTCTGGTTGAGCACCAGCATCAAATCGGCATCGTTCGTTACGTTGAGGTTGAGGTCAACTTTAAGGTTTGATGATGTCCGATGGGGTGGCGCTTCTGTTTTTACCTCTGCTACCTCGGTGGGGGTAACAAAGTCAATAAAGCTGCGGCTCTGCACCTGCGCTTTTGCGCCTAAAGGTATCGAGAGCGAGGTTTTATCGTTGGTGGTTGCCGTTACGCTGATGCTGGTTTCGCCGCGCCCTCCGTTGATTTGCACAATGCCCGTGGCGTAGCCCTGCCCGTAAAAGTAGTCGTTGTGCCGCTCGGTGGTGTTGAATACGTGAAATTTGTCCGGCTCTACCTTCAGCGAAAAGTAGAGGTCGTCCGGCGTGGTGATGTTGGCGAGGGTAAAGTGTAGCTTTCCTACGTTATTTTTGTCATCTTTCACGGTCATGCTGCTTATCTGTAGCGTGCTGTTTTCCATTGCTACGGGGCCGCTCATGCTAAACGCGGCGTTGAGGTAGCTTACCTTGAGTTGCCCCTGATCTATGCGCAGCTTACCGTTGAGCAGCAGGTGCTTCAATGGGCCTGTAACGTCGATGTCGCCGCTTAGCGTACCGTCAACGTCCGAGAGCACGCCTGCAAGCAGCGGCGAGGCGTGATGCAAATTCAGCTTGTTGAGCCGCGCCAAAGCCTGCACTTCGCTGCCGGGCTTTAGCGTTCCCGCCACGTTCAGGTTTTCCTCGCCATCCTTGCTGATGCTCAGCTGCACGGCGAGATTTTTTTCGCTTTCTGCCGTAGAGGTGTGCAGCGTAACCTCGCCCACCGATTTTTTGAATAGCGTAACGTCGGAGGCCTGCACGTTGCCAATAAACAGCGGCGATGGCGCGAGCAGCCCGTTGACGGTAACCTCTCCCGAAACGTTACCCGTCAGCTCAAGCTTTTCGTTCAGCGTGCGCAGCAGCGGCTCTACCGAGAGGTTGCGCAGCGTGCACGAGAGGGTATCGCGCAAGTCCGGCGATATTACGCCGTTGACGTGCAGCAGCTGCAGGTCGTTTTCCAGCCTGAAGCTGCTGATGGTATAGCGGTTGTCCTCTACCCTGATTTTGCTTTGCGACAAAATCCAGGGCGTGTCGCTCAGCAGCAGAGTAGATGGGAATATCTCCACGTCCACCCCCTTTTTGCCTTGCCTGCCTTCAAAAAACAGCGCCTGCGCTTTCACCTGCCCCGAGGCAATGGATGTTTTGTAGCGCGAAGTCAGCGCGAGCAGGCTGTTTTGCAGCGTGCCGGTCATCTCCAAGTCTTGCAGCCGGAGGTTGTCTACTCCCACCTCTCCCGCCTTAACGCTGAGGTGCAGCTGCGAGCCTTGCGAGGCGGAGTTTAGGTTCACGTCGGAAAGGTGCAGGTTGCCGTAGCGTATGGCGGGAGCGCTAAGCGTTAGCTTTACGCAGCTTGCGTCGGACGAAATGCAGCCGCTCAGCAAAGCGCTGTCGGCAACCATGAATGCGGGGCCTAGTAGCATTTGCTGCAGCTCTGCGGCGTTTTTGGTCAGCAGCGAAAAAGTGTACTCAAACGCTTCTGCCGTTGCCGGAGTGCCGCCATGCTCTTTCGCCGCCGGCAGCAGGTTGTGGTACGCCGGAATAAAGCGGTGCAGGATGCTATCCACCGCGCGCGCAGCGTTGGCCATGCCGCCCTTGGCTTTCAGGCTTGCCTCAAGCGCATCCGATTTGAGCAACAGCAGCTCGGTATCCTCGCTGTGCTTTGCCTCCAGCAGGACTGAGCTTACCGGAAGCTCGCCCTGCGGAGAGGTATACTTGGCGCTATTGATAGTAACCTTTCCGGTAAAGTTATCTATGTTGTTGCCCTCAAAGTTGGCAACGGCCTCCATGGAGAGGTGCGAGAGGCTGTCGCGCTTGTTAAGCCCGGTGGCGGCAAAGTCGGCGTGGTGGAGCAGCAGCTTGAAGTCGAACTGCGATTTTTCCTGCTCGAAGTTGGCTACGCCGCGAAAGTCGAAGCTCATGTTAGGGTCTTCGCACAGCAGCTCGCCCCTGAACGAATTTTCGGTAATCAGCCCCTTGAGCTTGGTGCGGCGGTAGGGGTAGCCGTAAAGCTCCACCACCGGGATGTTGAGGTCGGCGTTGAGCGACAAATTTTTGATGCTTGCAACCGTTCCGCTAACCTTTCCGTAAAAGCTTGTTTTTCCGATAGCGGAGTCGTTAACCAGCTTGCCGAGGTCAAAGTTGTTGGTGCCCAGCGTTCCGTTGATAAGCACCGGCGAATCGGGTGCCGACTCAAACGAAAGGTCGCTGATGAGCGTACCTATGTCGGAGCGCAGCACGCCGTTGGCTACAAAGCTGCTCAGGAATCCGGTAAAGCGAGCCTTTCCCCGCAGCGCTCCCAGCTGCCGCAGCAGCGTGCGCTGCCCGGCGTACTTGCCGTTCAGCACGATGTCATCGGCTAAGAAAAGATCGTCTGGGCTGCTCGCAAGATTTTTTACGTCAAAGATAAAAAAGGTATTCTGCACATCGGGCAAGCCCTGCATGGAAACGCTGGCTTTAACCTCCGTATCTTTGCCGAATCCGAGCGTCAAATTGCGCCCCTTGAGGTTGCTTACCGTTCCGCCGGCAAGCCCCGTGAGGCCAACGCTCAGGTGCAGCTTCGGCATCTTGGGCGCAAAAAAGGCAATGGTGTACAAATCAACCTTGGACGAAACAAAATCGGCCGACATTACTACCTTCTCTACGTAGTCGGAAAAGTCGTCAAACTGCTCGTAGTCCATGCGGTAGAACGTAGCGTTGATGTCCGAAAAGTCGTCGCGTATCACCAGGTTTTTTACTTCGATAAAGGTAGGCGCTACGCTCACCACGCCGGAGAGCCTGTGCAGGTTGAAGCCGCTGCGCTCCTTGAGCTGCAAGCGCTCCAGGCGGCACGTCATGGTGTCGCCGTCAAGGTTCAGGTTGCTTACCTTGAGCGATACATCCGCTACCGCGATGTGCTTGAAGTCAACAGCGCTGTCGCTTACAGGTACCGGCTGGCTGTGGTCGGTGTAGCTGAAGCCCATCCGCTCGGTTTCTATGCTATGCACGCGCAGCTGGACAGGTTTGCTTGTGGCGGGTTGCCGCAGAGAAGCGTCGTTGCTGCTCTTTAGCCTGCCTATCAGCGAGGTTAGGTTGGAAGCTCCCGCCGTATCTTTTTCGAGGTTCAGCTGCGCGTCCGTCAGGCGCAGCGTCC
>JAIRMD010000064.1 GCA_031258915.1 Prevotellaceae bacterium | reverse complement strand
GGATATGTTGTCATAAAGCACATATTATCAATTTATTACATTATTTACTTTAAGCAAAAAAAGGTTATGAAAAAGAACACAGCTCTCATTTTAGCCTCCGCGCTTGCGGTTGGCGCTGTCGGCGCAAACGCCCAAACAGCAGAAAACGCTAAGTATCGCCGCAGCTCGCTGGCGATGGTTCTCGTCGACGCCAACACTTTCGACAAAAAAGACGTGGTGTTGCGGTCGTGGAACAGCTACCCATTTCCGGACAAGTACGACAAGCACAACATCCCGTTCAAGACCCTGCAGCTGTCGGCTGCCACCCTTGATATTCAGGGAATAGTGGATTTGACAACCGGAAAGACCGATGTTCAGGCCGACATCGAAAAAGCCATTAAGGATAACAAAATCGGAAGCCAGCTGGTGGCGGCATGGTTTAACCGCTCGGCCAGCGGAAAATTTGACATGAAGCTCATCCAGCAGCGAGGATTTTACAACGCCACCGAGCTGGAGGCAAGCGCAGCAAAGCAGCAAACCCGCGGCGTGGCGGCGCTCGCCGATGCAGGCGAAGAGCTGATAAGCAACACGTTTGTCTCCTTTACGCGGTTTATGTTTTTCAAAAACGAGCCGGTGGCAAAGCTGATTTTAGATCTTGCCACGGCGGAAGCTGCCAAAAGGCTTGCCGGTAAACCGCAAATGGTAATAGACGCGGCGTATAAAACCGCAAACGTAGCGTACGAGGCCACCAAAGATGGGCAAACGCTGTTCTCAAAAACGTGGCTGTACAAGCTGGTGTGGAACGACTCCATTGCCGCCGAGTTCTACAACGTGTGGAATGACCCTGCCGCCTTCGATAAGCTCGATTTTCAGCTGGAGCTGGTAGGCACTCAAACCAACTCGAGCACGCTGCTCCTCGCCTTAGATGGTGCAGATGCGGCTATTCACACGGTGGAGGTTCGCAACATCGACAAGGTGTTTGCAGAGCTACAGCAAAAGTATGATGTGTTTAAGCCCAAAGTGCCCATCCTGACCTCCAACCCGCTCACGGCGAAAATCGGAATGAAGGAAAACCTGAAGGGCGGCGAAAAGTTTCAGGTGCTGGAGATGACGCAAGACCCTAAAACCGGACGAACAAAGTACGTGGTTGTTGGAAAAACTAAGGTGGACAAAAAGCTGGTGTGGGATAACCGCTACAACGCCGGCGAAGCGCCGGAGGTGGAGGGAAAGGATAAGGAGGGAAACCCTATCACCGCCACAACCTTCAAAAAGGTGAAGAAAGCTCAGCCGGGTATGCTGCTCAAGCAAGTTAAGTAGCCTGCCATCCAAAAAATAAAAATAGCGTCTACGTGACGTAAAAGGGGCTGCCTCCCCTTTTACGTCACGTAGATGCAGAAAAGATAAGTAACGTTATGAAATCAATGAGAACATGGATAGGCCTCGCCGCTGCTGCGCTGACGGCAGCGTCGTGCGGCACCGCAAAGAAGTTAGCCGATACGGATACTCGGCAGTGGAGGTACGAAATTGAAGCTGCCGGCGTTGGCGCGCAAGGCTCCTACCTGGTAAAGGTGTGGTCGTACTCCAAAGATGCCGGCGTGGCCATTGAGCAGGCCAAGAAAAATGCCGTTCACGGCGTTATATTCAAAGGATTTACGAGCAACGTGCGCGGTGTTCCCTCGCAAAAACCGCTGGTAAGCGCTCCCGCAATGGAGGCTGAAAGAAAGGACTTCTTTGAACCTTTCTTTGCCGACGGCGGCGGCTACCAGAAGTTCGTAAACCTGAGTAGCAACGGCGCCATCGCGCCCGGCGACAGGATAAAAATAGGGAAAGAGTACAAAATTGGCGTCGTTGTATCGGTCAACGCTGCCGCCCTGCGCAAAGAGCTGGAAAAGGCGGGGATAGCGAAAAAATTAGGGTCAATTTAAGCGAAACAAACCAAAGCTTTATAAACCATGAACGGAGTAACGAAAACAAAGATACTTTTGGCGGCGGCGCTTACGCTATGCGCGAGCGAGGCTGCCTACTCGCAGGCAAAGAAACCCACCATTATGGTGGTGCCAAGCGATGTGTGGTGCAACAAGAATGGCTACACCACCACGTACGACAATCAGGGAGCAAAAGCTCTACAGCCAAATTACAAGGCAGCCCTGCAAGACAACACAGATTTGCTCTTGGTAATCAGCAAAATTAACGAGCTGATGCAGGAGCGGGGCTTTCCGCTGAAAAATCTGGAGTCGTCGCTCAAGTCGTTAGACAACCAGGCGGCGGAGGATGCCATGCTCATGAGCAAAAGCGGCGCGGCGGCGGCGGAAAGCCCCATCGACAAGCTGAAGCAGGTGGCTAAGGCCGACATTTGGATGCAAGTAACGTGGAGCATCAACCAAACAGGCCCTAAAAAGTCTATCACCTTCAACCTGCAAGGCTTGGATGCCTACACCGACAAGCAAGTTGCCGGGGCTTCGGGCACGGGGCAACCCTCGTTCTCGTCCGAGCTGCCCGTGCTGCTGGAGGAGGCGACGCTTTCGCACATCGATAACTTCAACGCGCAGCTGCAGTCGCACTTTGACGACATGGCCGCCAACGGGCGCGAAGTGGCGCTCCGCATCAGGGTGTGGGATTCGTTTGACGGCGATCTGGAGAGCGAGTACAACGGAGAGGAGCTGCGCAGCATCATCGAAGACTGGGTGGCGGACAACACGGTCAACAAGCAGTTCTCAACAGCCGACGCCACCGAAAATATCATGCTGCTTGAGCAGGTTCGCATTCCCCTCTACAACGAAAAAAACAGGGCGCTCGACACCCGCGCGTGGGCAAGCGGCCTGCAAAAAATGCTGAGGGATAAGTACCAAATCGAGGCTAAGGTGATGATGAAAGGTTTGGGGCAGGCGCAGCTGGTAATTGGCGAAAAGTAATCGTAAAGTGAAGCAAAAATGAAAACGTATACGCTGTTTTTTTGCGCTGCCTTAGCGTGCGGTGTTTGCCACGCTCACGCGCAGCAGGCCGCAGGCGACAACGGCAAAAAGAGGTTAGCCCTGTCTGTATGGGTATCCGATAACATCAACGAGCTGACGCCGGAGGCGCAAAATAACCTGCAAAACAAGCTTACGCAGATAGCCTCAAAGCAGGGGATTGCCGCCACCCCCGGGCAGTCGCGGTTTGTTCTCACGGCCAACGTTGTTGTGCAGGAAAAGTACATCACCTCAACGGCGCCTCCCAAGCACGCCTGTAAACTCGACGTTACGCTCTACGTAGGCGACGGCTTTGAGGGAAAAGTCTTTGCCAGCTACACCTCGTCGGTGGCCGGCATTGGCGACAATGAGGCAAAGGCGTACATGAGCGCGCTGAAAAACATCAAGGTGCTGGACCCCGCCTACAAAAAGCTTATGGACTTGGGCGCCGACAAAATTGTGGGTTACTTCAACGCCCAGTGCGATGTTGTCATCAAGGAGGCGCAAACGCTTGCCGCGACGCAGAAGTACGAAGAAGCGCTATGGAAGTTAACGTCCGTGCCGGATATCTGTACCGACTGCCGGAAAAGGGCGATAGATGAAGCAGGCGCGGTATTTCAGCAAAAAATAGACCGCGAGTGCAAGCTCATCTACTCTGAGGCCAACAACATTTGGAGCGCAGGGCAAAATGTGGAGGCGGCAGAAAAAGCCGGCGCCGTGCTGGCTGCTATTGACCCCAGCTCGAATTGCTTTGGCGAGGCGATGGCGCTGTCCGGAAAAATTGCACAACGCATAACACAACGCATAAAAGAGCTGGATGACCGGGTAGAAGCTGAGAAAAAAGAAGCATTAGCCTTTCAAAGAGCAATGGAAGAAAAAAGCAGGCAGCTGGAGCAGGTGCGCATGGAAAAAAATGCACAGGCAGAGCAGGAGCGCGTAAAAGCATATCGCGACGTAAGCATTGCATGGGCAAAAAATCAGCCAAAAGTAGCGTACGTGCCTTTTTGGTAAATTCAAGCCAACAGTAGCAATGGGTGTAAATTTGGGTGGTGTTTCTGTTTTATTGAAATGAATTTTAATCAACAGATAATCATAAAGATATGCCCACTGTCGAAAGATTGTAAATACATAATATTCAACAAAGTATGTTTTTATATCAATAGAATATGGACACTATCATATTTTTCACGAGCCTGTAAATTATGAAAATTATGTAAATCTTCGGCGCACGCAATTTAAAATTCAAAATTTAGAATTCAAAATTCCCAGTAATGTTACTCATACCGCAGCGCGTTGATGGGGTCGAGCGAGGCCGCTTTTCGCGCCGGATACCACCCGAAGAAGACCCCGGTAGCCGCGCACACCAAAAACGAAACGCTGATGGACATGCCGCTCACCATAAAAGGCCAGCTGAGTATCCACGAGGCTATGTACGAGAGCGCCAACCCAAAGAATATCCCTATCACCCCGCCGATGAGGCTTAGGATGGTGCTTTCAAACAGGAACTGCCGGAGAATATCCTTGTTTTTTGCGCCGATAGCCATGCGCAGCCCTAT
>JAIRMD010000060.1 GCA_031258915.1 Prevotellaceae bacterium | reverse complement strand
ATTTCGATGTGGTTGGAGCCGGGCTGAGGGATAACGCCCACGCCCACGCCCGGCATGCCGTTTTGCTTCATGATGCTGCGCAGGTCTTCCGGTCCCAGCTCGGCGTACCCCACATCCCGGAAGCGCACCACGCGGTCGCCCTGCTGGGCTATGATGAGGCGGTTAAAGTCCTCCGGCGTTATCAGCAACCCCTGCGCACGGACGCTGAGCGCCACGTTCTTCCCCTCAATCAGCCCTGAGGGCAGCTCAATGTTTTCGCGCAGCAGCGCGTCGCGCACATCCATAGGCGTAATCCCGTAGCCGGCCAGCTTGCCGGGGTTCATCCACAGGCGCATGGCGTAGCGCTTTTCGCCCCAAATGGAGATGGCGCTAACGCCGGAAATCGTTTGCAGCTGCTCCTTGTAGGTGAGGTCGGCTATTTCGGAGAGTTCCAGCAGCGACCGGCTGCTGCTCTGAATGCCGATCATGAGAATGGGGTCGGAATCGGCGTCGGCCTTAGAAACGGTGGGCGGGTCGCAGTCCTTGGGCAGGCGGTAGAGCGACCGCGATACCTTGTCGCGCACATCGTTGGCCGCCGATTCCATGTCGCGACTCAGCTCAAACTCCACGATGATGCGGCTTTGACCCGTGCTGCTGGTGCTGGTGAGCGAGCGTATGCCCTCAATGCCGTTGATGCTCTGCTCAAGCGGCTCGGTGATTTGCTTCTCAATAATATCGGCGTTGGCGCCAATGTAGCTCGTGCTCACCGAAATGATGGGCGGATCGACGCTCGGGTACTCGCGCACGCCAAGAAAGGTGTAGCCAATAAGCCCAAAAATGGTGATGATAATCACAAAAACGGTGGTCAACACCGGACGGCTGATGCTGGTCGAAGAGAGGGACATGTGAATTTTGAATTTTAAATTTTAAATGGTCTGTTTTCCTGTCATGCTGGGCAAGACGAGCAATATTTCCTGCGCAATTTTGAATCCTGAACGCTCAATGCTAAACCGAAAGGCGCAAATTTAGTAAATAATTTGCGAATTTTTCACTTCCGAACTTTGAAACCGGCTTGAGAGGTCTCCCTGTATCCCGCTATATTCCGCTATATTCTTTACAATTCCTCCACAACTCTCCGCTATTCTTTTTCATTGCTTACCGCTTTTTTCTGCCAATGCGGCTCCCCTGCGGAAACCGGAGCAAATCGGAGCTCGGCGCAGCCAACCTCCCGCCACATCGACCATACAACGGCGGTGTAGACCTTAGCAACGGACAATCGACGCTCGCTTCCGCTTCCTAATTCCAACAAAATTACGTATATTTCTTCTATAAGTTTTGCCGGACATTTTTATCCGTTGGTGTGTAATTGAAGATTTTATGCTAACTTTGCAGCATGCTCAAAGTACGCGCTATGAATCCCTATACCCTGTCTGTATCCTACGTAAAAAGCAGCGAGTATCCCTCGCAGTGCCCCAGCGACGGTTTGCCCGAATACGCCTTTACAGGCCGCTCCAACGTTGGTAAATCATCGCTCATCAACATGCTTGCCGGCAACGGAAAGCTCTCCAAAGTGTCGGGCACGCCCGGCAAAACAAGGCTGATAAATCACTTTTTGGTCAACAACCGCTGGTACATGGTCGATTTGCCCGGCTACGGCTTTGCCAAAACCTCAAAGCGCGAGCGGAAGCAATTTTCGTCCATCATCACGCGCTACATCGGCGAGCGCGAATGCCTCACGCTGCTCTTTGTGCTCATCGACGTGCGGCACGAGCCGCAGAGCATAGACCTGGCCTTTATCCGGCAGCTGGGCGAGCACGGCGTTCCCTTTGCGCTGGTGTTTACCAAAGCCGACAAGGTGTCGAGCCGGGAACAGCGCCACCACATGGAGCGCTTTCGCAGCATCCTGCTCGAAACTTGGGAGGAGCTGCCGCCAATCTTTCTTACCTCATCCGAAAAGAAGACAGGCGGCGAAGAAATTCTGCGCTACATTGAGCATGTTAACAGCAACTTGCAGAATCCGTAAAAAAATTTTTTTTTATTCGTTTTTTCAGCTACTTTTGTCCGGATTTTGCTACCAAGTGCCACCTAATTTACAACAACTTCTGCCATCATGCTTCCAACCCACGAAATAAAGTTTTTTTGTGGTCGCGCGTCGCGCTACCTTGCCGAAAAAATTGCCGCCAGCTTTGGCTCCGAACTCGGACAATGCTCCGTGCTTGACTTTAGCGACGGGGAGTTTCAGCCCGCCTTCGACGAAAGCGTTCGCGGCAGCACCGTATTCATCATCCAATCTACCTTTCCGCCTACCGACAACCTCTTTGAGCTGCTGCTCATGATAGATGCCGCCAAGCGTGCGTCGGCCTACAAGGTGGTGGCGGTAATTCCCTACTTTGGATGGGCAAGGCAAGACCGCAAAGACCGCTCGCGCGTGTCCATCGGCGCAAAGCTGGTGGCCAACCTGCTCAGCGCCGCCGGGGTAGACCGCGTAATGACGATGGACCTGCACGCCGACCAGATACAGGGCTTTTTTGACGTTCCGGTCGACTTGCTTTACGCCAGCCGCATATTTGTGCCCTACATCCGCAGCTTAAACCTCGACAACCTCTCCGTAGCAGCGCCCGACATGGGCGGCGCCAAGCGCGCCAACACCTACGCCAAGATACTCGCCGCACCCATGATTATTTGCCATAAAAATCGTGAAAAACCGAATGTGGTGGGCGAAAT
>JAIRMD010000259.1 GCA_031258915.1 Prevotellaceae bacterium | reverse complement strand
CAGGCCTTGCAGGGGCGCATTGCGGGCGTGGAGATGACGCAAACCTCCACCAAGCCCGGCGGCGCAATGCAAATCCGCATTCGCGGCACGCGCTCGCTCACGGCCAGCAACGATCCGCTCATTGTGTTGGACGGCATTCCCTTTGCGGGCACCGTAAACGACGTTGACCCCAGCTCTATCAAGAGCATCGACATCCTCAAGGATGCCTCCGCAACGGCCATCTACGGCTCGCGCGGCGCAAACGGCGTGATTCTGATTACCACCAACCGCGGCGTGGCAGGGCAGGAGGCGCAGGTTACCTACAACGGCTACTACGGCGTGAAGAGCGCCATCAAGTACCCCCTGATGGATGGGCCTGCGTTCGTGCAGCTGCGCAAAGATGCAACAGCGACGATTGATGCGTATCCGGACCAAAAGAACGCAAAGTGGACCAACACGGAAGACCAGCGCGACGACGTAAGTACCGACTGGCAGGACTTGTTCTTCCGGCAGGGGCTGGTTACCAGCCACGACGTGAGCGTTGCCAATGGCTCCGAAAAGGGCAGCTACGTGTTTGGCGGCTCGTTCTACAAGGAGCAGGCGGTGGTGCCCACGCAGCAGTACAACCGTATTTCGCTGCGCGCGGCCATTGACCAGGGCGTAGGAAAATACTTCCGCTTTGGCTTGACCTCAAACAACGCCTACGGATTTTCGCAGGGTAACCAGATAAGCATAGGCGATATGCTGAGCACGCCGGCAATAACAGACCCTTATGACGCAGACGGAAACCTGAAAAGATCCGTGAAAGTCAACTCGGCAGAAACCTACAAAGTCTGGACAAAGGAAACGATTGAGGATGTAAAAGAGCTGTGGATGAGCGAAAGCAAGACCTTGGGCTCGTACAACAACCTCTTTGGCGAGGTGAAAATACCCGGCGTGGAGGGCTTGAGCTACCGCATGAACCTTGGCTTGAACATCCGCATGACCACCGGCGGCGGCTTTACGGGAATAGGCGTTACCAGCCCCACCGACCCCAACGCGCCCTCGTCGGCATCTATCAACAATTCCCTTACCACCAACTGGACGATGGAGAACCTGCTGAACTACGACCGAACCTTTGCCGGCGCACACCACGTAAACGTAGTAGCCATGTACTCCGCAGAGCAAAACCACTACAACCGCTCGGATATTTCGGTGCGGGATTTCCCCTACGACATTTTCCAGTACTACAACCTGGGATACGGCGAAGGTGAGAAAACTATCGACCCGGCCAACCAGAATTACTCCGTTTCGGGCTTGATTTCGTACATGGGGCGCGTGATGTACGACTACGACGACCGCTACATGCTGAGCCTTGCCTTGCGCTCCGACGCATCCTCGCGGCTGGCGGAAGGGCACAAGTGGCACACCTACCCCGCCATGTCCGCCGGATGGAACCTGCACCGCGAAAGCTTTATGTCGGACTTCAGCTGGCTTAGCGCACTCAAAGTGCGCGTGGGGTATGGAGAAACGTCCAACCAGGCCATTGACCCCTACAAGACGCTCGGGCAGCTCAGCACGCGCTACTACAACTTTGGCGACAACGAAAGCGGATACGCAACCGGATACTACGTTTCCGAGCTGCCCAACGAAAACCTCGGCTGGGAGTACACCGAAACGTGGAACTTCGGCCTGGACTTCTCCGTGCTCAACCGGCGGCTGTCCGGTAGCATTGAGTACTACCGCCAGCACACCAAGGACATCCTGCTGAGCGTAAGCCTGCCCAGCACAACCGCCGTGCCCGGCTACATGGCCAACATTGGCGAAACCCAAAACAACGGCTTTGAGCTTTCGCTCAACGGCGTGATACTCGACAACCTCAACGGCTTTACGTGGGAGGCCGGCGTAAACTTCTACGCCAACCGCAACGAGCTGCTGGCGCTCGCCTCCGGGCAGGACAAGAACGAAGGAAACGCATGGTTTGTAGGCTACCCCATCGACGTGGTATTTGACTACAAGAAGGTGGGGCTATGGCAGGAAGGCGACCCCTACCTCAGCATCCTTGAGCCGAACGGAAACGTCGGAATGGTTAAGGTAGAATACCACGGCGAGTACAACGCCGACGGCACGCCGGCAAGAGCCATCAACGCCGACGACAGGGTACCCCAGAGCCTTGAGCCGAACTTTCAGGGCGGATTCAACACCCGCCTTGCCTACAAGGGATTTGACTTGAGCATAGTAGGCAGCTTTAAGAGCGGCGGCCTACTCATATCTACCATACACGGGCGCACCAGCTACCTCAACAACCTGACCACCCGCCGGAATAACATTGATGTGGACTACTGGACGCCCGAAAACACCGGAGCCAAGTACCCGCGCCCCGGCGGAATGCAAAGCTCCGACGGCCCAAAGTACGGCAACACCCTTGCCCTCTTTGATGCCTCCTACATGAAAATACGTGCCATTACGCTGGGCTACGACGTCAACAGGAAGTGGCTGAAAAATGCAGGCGTTGGAAAGCTGAGGCTCTACGCAACCGTGCAAAATCCCTTTGTGCTCTTCTCGCCATACCACAGCGAAAGCGGCATGGACCCGGAAACAAACTCGTTTGCTAACGAAAACCAAGCCGTTACAGCTGACTTCCCGAGCCGCTTGCCCGTGGTGGCTTTCAACACGCCCGCTACGCGGAATTATCTGTTCGGTTTAAGTTTAACTTTCTAAAAAATAAGTAATTATGAAAAATACATTTAGCATAATAGCAGCTACCACCCTGTTTCTCACAATAGGGTGCACCAAAATTTTGGAAGAAACGCCCCGCAATAAATTTGACCCGGCTTTCTTTGCTACCGAAACCGGCGTAAAGGGCGGTGTAACAGGATTGTACACCACGCTACGCGAGCTGTTCGGGCAGCAGTACTACTTCAACGCCTGCGAAACCGGCACCGACGAATACACCCTGGGTGCGCAGGCCGATGGCAACCATAAATCGGCCGACTTGGCCGGCGCGGCTACCTTCGATGCCTCCAGCAGCCGATTCGACGTGCTCTGGAACGTGGCCTACCGCGCCATTAACTCCGCTAACGGGGTTATTGAGAACGGCGCCGCTGCGGGAATAGACCCTGCGCTGATTGCCGAAGCACGGTTTTTCCGTGGCTTCTACTACTTCCTGCTGGCGCAGTCCTTTGGCGGAGTGCCTCTCGACCTGGGCGGCGGAGAGCTGAAGTTCAACACCAACCCCACGCTCTTTAGCACCCGCAACACCGTGGCGGAGGTGTACAGCAAATCGATACTCCCCGACCTGGAGCAGGCCGTGAACGATTTGCCCGACAACCCCCGCATGGCGGGAACGGTTACCAAAAACGTGGCACGCCTCGCGCTGGCGAGGGCTTACCTCACCTTTGGCTGGTGGCTACAAAACCACAAGGGTATCAAGACGTACCCGGAGTGCGCCCGTGCAGGCGTTGGCAGCTACGCCAGCCTGACCGATGCGCAGTGCTTCCAAAAGGCCTACGACGTGGCGACTACAGCTATCGCCACCCCGGGGTCTTACACCTTGCAGCCCACCTACTACGACGTGCACGTGGCAACCAACGACCGCAACAGCGAAATAATGCTATGGGCAGACCACACGGAGAATAGCGCGAAGTACAACGAAGGCAACGTTACCGGATGGGACGGCGACCCGTACACTAACCCTGACTATAACCCGCAAAATCAGGCTGTGTGGGCGGTTACATGGTATTTTCAGGAAGTCAGAACCAGCTCTACAAGTGGTACGTGGACTAATGCATCCCCATTCATCCGCAACGTGCAGGCAGGGCAATCGTTCAGCCGTATGTGGTCAACCATGGCGCCAACCATTGACGCCCTTACGGAAACTTTTGCCGAAAAGGAAAAGGACACCCGCTTCGACGGAACGTTTGTGCGGGTTTACCGCGGCACGTGGAACTTGGTGGGCGGCCCCGGCGACGTAACGTACTACAACGCCAACTACCTGCCCGTAAACCCCGGCGACTCGATAGTTACTTTCCTTGACGAAGATCCCGGCGACATTGACTACACCAACGAGGTTTACAAGAGCAATAGGGATCTTGGCTACAGGCCCGGCGTAGCCAGCTGGGTGGTGCCGCTAAGCAGAATCTCCGGAAGAGCATACCCGGGGCTGTGGAAGCTGGGCGCCTACCGCAAGAATAAAACCGACTACAACGACGACAAGGTTGCGAGCACGCGCCCGTTCAACATTCTCAAGTTTTCGGAGCTCTACTTTATAGCCGCCGAAGCTGCCGTGAAAGGCGCAACGACGGTAGCCGGTAAGAGCGCAACGGAGCTGATTAACGTTATCCGCGCCCGCGCCGGAAAGTGGAAATTCTGCAACGCGGCAAACGCCGACAAAACGAATGACTACAGCAGCGACATGACCGCCGCCACGCCCAACTTGGAAAGTGCAACTGAGGATGCAGCCATCAACTTTATCCTTGCGGAGCGCTCGCGCGAGTACTTTGGCGAGGGCTACCGCTGGCACGACCTCGCCCGTACCCAAAAGTGGGCGGAAATCGCAGGCGAATACACCGTGTGCGACAAGGTAGGCGGTGAGCAAAGAACGCAAGAGCGCATATTTAAAAGCTTGGGCGATGGCCCCAACAACTACCTTTACCTGCGCCCCATCCCCACCGGGCAGCTGGACAACATGGACGGCGACAAAGTCAGCTACCAAAATCCGGGCTATAATTAGCGCCTAAAAATAACCCTGACAGGGCTTGAAGCCCTGTCAGGGTTTTTTTTAGGCTTCTTACCGCAAAGCCATGCTCTTTGACGTAGCATTGTGTTTTTTTCCCAAATACCAAAATAAAACCTTTTTTTCATTGTCTGCGCTTGGGAATCTAAGGATTTTCCTGTGGATGAGCATTGCAGTATCCGCAAAAAGAAGTATTTTTGTAAGAAAATTATTCTAAATTAAGTATAGCGATGGGAAAATTTGTACGCTTTGACTGGGCAGTCAAACGCCTGCTACGCCAAAAGGCCAACTTTGTGGTGCTCGAGGGATTTTTATCCACCCTGCTGG
>JAIRMD010000144.1 GCA_031258915.1 Prevotellaceae bacterium | reverse complement strand
AGCACTTCATCGCCGGCCTGTGCTCCCACTTCCGCGACCTGCTCGTGTGCAAGGATGCGCAAACCGTGCAGCTGCTGGAGGCAAGCGAATCCGTCAAAGCAAGGTACCGCGAGCAGGCCATCAGCTGCGACGCCAGCTTCCTGTTCGAGGCGCTCAGCTTGGCCAACCGCTGCGATGTTGGCTACAAAGCCAGCGGCAACCCCCGCCTGCACGTGGAGCTGTGCCTGCTGCAAATTTCGTACCTGTGCGCCGAAAAAAAAAAGCCTGACGTAGCCCAGCCACCCGCTCCGGCGATTCCTGCTGCCGCTGCCGCTGCTGCCGGCTCGTCGCCGTCTGCTACCACTCCGCCGTCCGCCGTAAGCTCCGCAGCAGCGGCAAATCCGGCAAGCCTGCCGGCAGCGCCCAAGCCCGCCGTGGAGCTGCCAAAAACCGTGCAAATAAAAGCTGCTATAAGCAGCATTTCCGAAAAAAAACCTCCCCACTCTGCCGCCGCTCTCCCCAGCAGCGCCGAGAAGCCAGCAGCCGCAGCCATAGCCATAGCGCAGGATTTCACCGCCGAGCAGCTACAGGAGGTATGCCAGCAGTACGCCGCAGCGCTGCCCGAGCGAAAGGCAAGGGTGAGAAGCGCCGTGCTCAGCGCCAGTAAAGCCATCAAGGACGACAGGCGCACCATCACCATGACGCTGGGCAACGATGCTATCCTGAGAGAGGTAGAGCCGGAAAAGGAAACGCTGGTTTACTACCTGCGGCAGCATCTGCGCAACGCGCAGGTAGAGGTAGAGCTACAGGTAGAGGAAGCCCCGGCCAAGTGGACCAAGCCGTACGGCGGCGAAAGCTGCTACAAGTTCATGGTAGAGCAAAACCCGCTGCTGGCCACGCTAAAGCAAAAGTTAGACCTCGACTACGAGTGATTTTCTTTTGAAGTGAACAGACTTACCTTTACTCAACCACCCTCACCCCCTCCTTGTTGACGGACGAGACAAAGGCATGGTTTTCGATGCCCACGCGGTCAAAGCCGTAGCGCATGGCCAGCGCTACCTTCTGCGCTGTTGCCTCGCTCCTGCTCAGGGTAAAGATAGATGGGCCGCTGCCCGAAATGCTGCACCCCAGCGCCCCTGCATCGAGGGCGGCTTGCTTGATGGCGTAAAACTCCGGGATGAGCAGCGCGCGCACCGGCTCTACAATCACGTCGTGGAGCGAGCGTCCTATCAGGTCGTAGTCGCCGGTGAAAAGCCCTGCCACCAGCCCGGCAAGGTTGCCCCACTGCTCCACCGCCTTTTTTATGGGCACCTCGTGGCGCAAAATTTTGCGGCTGTCGCTGGTGCGCACCTCGATTTGCGGGTGCACCACAGCGGCAAATATCGGGGGGCTGGGGATGGGTATAACGTCGAGCGGCGCGTAGCTGCGCACCAGCGTGAATCCGCCCATGAGCGCCGGCGCCACGTTGTCGGCGTGCGCCGTACCGCTTGCCGCCCGCTCGCCCTGCATGGCAAACTCCACCAGCTGCCGCCGCGTGAACGGACAGCCCAGCAGCTCGTTGGCGCCGAACACGCCGGCGGCAGCGCTCGCCGCGCTTGAGCCGATGCCGCTGCCGGGCATAATTTTCGACAGAAAGGTAATCGTAAAACCCTGCTTGCTTTGCAGCGCGTTGAGCATGGATTGCAGGGCTACGGCGGTTACGTTTTTTTCGGGAGAGAGCGGCAGCCGGTAGGGTGTTTCGTCGCGCAGCTCAACGCTGCCGCTGCCGTTGAGCGCCATGCTGATTTCGTCGCCGGGGCTGTTGAGCGCAAAGCCCAGCACGTCAAACCCGCAGGCGACGTTGGCAACTGTAGCAGGCGAAAATATTTTGATTGTTTTTGGCATGATGGTACAATCATGATGCTTGCCTAACGTTGAATAATTTTCATATATTCGCCACCCTGATAATATCCCCAAATACGCCGGCTGCCGTAACCGCCGCGCCTGCGCCTGCGCCTTTGATGACCATTGGCTGTGCGCTGTACCGCTCGGTGTGCAGCGTAATGATGTTGTCGCTGCCTTGCAGGTTGAAGAACGGGTGTGCGCTGTCTATCTCCTGCAAGCTGACGGCTGCCTTGCCGCCGCTGAGCGATGCCACAAACCGCCAGCGCTTGCCTGCGGCGTATAGCGCCTTGCGGCGAGCCTCAAAGCCAGCGTCGAGCTTTCGCACCTGGTCAAAGAACATGCCTATCGTAGGTGCGCTAAAGCATTCGGCGGGCAGGAATGGGCTTACCTCTACGTCGGCTTTTTCCAAAGGGTAGCCGCACTCGCGGGATAAAATCAGCATTTTGCGAAGCACATCTACCCCGCTCAGGTCAACGCGCGGGTCAGGCTCCGAGTAGCCTCGCTCCTTTGCCTGCTCTATGGCTCGGCTCATCGGAATTTCTTCGCTGATGGTGTTGAATATAAAGTTGAGCGTGCCGCTCAGCACCGCCTCCAGCTTTGTAATTCTGTCGCCGCTCAGCGCCAGCTCGTTGATGGTTTTAATCACGGGCAGCCCTGCGCCAACGTTTGTTTCGTAGAGGAATTTTACCCCCCTCGCCCGCGAAATATCTTGCAGCTGCCGGTAGCGCTCGTAGCTGCCGGAGCAGGCTATTTTGTTGGCCGTTACCACCGACACAAACGCTTGCAGCGCCTTTTCGTAAGCGTCCGCCACCTCTGCGCTGTCGGTGCAATCGACAAAGATGCTGCTGCGCAGGTTGACCGACGCAATGCGCTGCACAAAGGCGCTCAGGTTGAGCGGTGCGCCTTTGCGCTCAAGCTCGTCCTTCACCTCGTCAAGATTGATGCCCTGCACGTCAAACAGCATTTTCCGGGAGTTCATTACGCCTACCACGTTTACTTTGAGGCGATGATTTTTCATCAAATCTTCGCGCTGCCGCCGTATTTGCTGCACAAGGTTTCCACCAACAGTCCCCACTCCGGCTATATACAGGTGGACCTCTCTATAGCCGGACAGAAAAAAAGCTTCGTGAGCTACGTTAAGCGCCTTGCGCAGGTTTAACTTGTGCACCACCGTAGAGATGTTGAGCTCCGACGACCCCTGCGCAATGGCCACCACGTTCACGCCGTTTTTGCCCAGAGCGTTGAAGAGCTTGCCCGATATGCCCGGCATTCGCCTCATGTTTTCGCCTACAACGGCAACGATGGACATTTCCTCTTCGATTTTCAGCCCGATGGTTTGGTGGCTCATTTCCGCCTCAAATTCGCGCACTATGGCCTGCCTTGCCTGCTCCACATGCTCCGGCACAATGGCAAAGGTGATGGACTGCTCCGACGATGCCTGCGAGATGAGGATCACGTTGACTTTAGCCTCCGCCAGCGCGCTAAACAGCCGCTTCGAAATGCCCAAAATGCCGGTCATCCCCACGCCATGCAGCGTAAGCAGCGCAATATCGTCAATGGATGAAATGCCCTTGATAGCCTGACTTGTGGTAGTATCTGCGGTGGCGTTCACCAGCGTGCCTTCGGCCGTTGGGTTGAAGGTGTTTTTTATCCACATGCCAATGCCTGCGGAGAGCAGCGGGTGCACCGTAGGCGGGTAAACCACCTTGGCGCCAAAGTTCGACAGCTCAAAAACCTCCGAGTAGCTAAGGTGCTTAATGGTGTACGCTTTTTCCACCTTGCGCGGGTCGGCGGTCATAAAGCCGTCCACATCCGTCCATATCTCCACCGACGAGGCGCATGTGGCAGCCGCCAGGATGGCGGCGGTGTAGTCGCTCCCGCCCCTGCCGAGCGTAGTGGTAGCGCCGCTTTCGTCCGATGCAATGAAGCCCGGCAGCACCGCGCGCCCTTCCGCTGCAGGCAGCGCAGCTTTGATGAGCTTATTCGTTTTTGCAAAATCTACGTTGGCTTTGCCAAATGCGCTATCGGTTTTTATGATGCTACGCGCATCAACCATTACGGCATCCGCTATTACTTCGCTCAGCAGAAAAGCGCTCATGCGCTCGCCAAAGCTCAGCACGTAGTCCTGCAGCTTTGGCGTGAGCTCGCGCAGGCGCGCAATGCTTTGCAGGTAATCCTCCAGCTCGTTGAGCATGACTTTAAGCTCGCTCAGCACATGCCCCTGCTGCTGCGGCTTTACCAGCGATTTTGCCGCGCTCAGGTGGCGCTGCTCTACCTCGTCCAGCTCATTTTTGAAATTTTCGTC
>JAIRMD010000079.1 GCA_031258915.1 Prevotellaceae bacterium | reverse complement strand
CGCTTGGAAATGGTGCGATTTTCATGTAAATTTGCGCCCTTATACAACTTTACAAGATGATGGCGCCGGAAAAAAAATACGCAGAAACTCCCATGATGAAGCAATTCTATGCGTTCAAGGCCAAGTACCCTGACGCGATGCTGCTTTTTCGTGTAGGTGACTTTTATGAAACATTTGGCCAGGATGCCATCAAATCGAGCGAAATACTGGGCATTACGCTCACGCGCCGCGCCAACGGCAGCGCTACCTTTGTAGAGCTGGCGGGCTTTCCGCACCACGCCATCGAAACGTACCTGCCCAAGCTCGTCCGCGCGGGGCAGCGCGTGGCGGTGTGCGACCAGCTCGAAGACCCAAAGATGGCCAAGGGCATTGTGAAGCGCGGCATTACGGAGCTGATTACGCCGGGCGTTACCGTCAACGATAACGTGCTGGAAAACAAGGAGAACAACTTCTTGGCGTGCGTCAACCTGACCAAAACCGGCGGAGGCGTGGCTTTTCTTGACGTTTCTACGGGCGAGTTTTACGCTGCCGAGGGCAGCTTTGACTACATAGACAAGCTGCTCGCCAACTTTACCCCCAAGGAGGTGCTCTTTGAGAAGGGCAAGGAGGATGTTTTTGTCGAAAGCTTCGGCGCCAAGTTCTATACCTACAAGCTGGACGAGTGGGCATTTGCGGAGGATGCTGCGCGCGACAAGCTGCTCAACCACTTTCAGGTACCGTCGCTCAAGGGCTTTGGCATCGAGGAGCTGAGGAGCGGCGCTGCCGCCGCCGGCGCCATCCTGTTCTACCTTGAGCTTACGCACCACACGCAGGTAAAGCACATCGCGCATATTGCCCGCTTAGACGAAGACCGCTACGTGTGGCTCGACAAGTTCACGGTGCGCAACCTCGAGCTGTTTTCGTCGGCAAGCGAGGGAGCGCGCACGCTGCTGAGCAGCCTCGACCGCACCACCTCGCCTATGGGCGGCCGCCTGCTGCGCCGGTGGATGTCGCTGCCGCTCAAAGAAGTCCAGCAAATCAACGCTCGCTTAGACATGGTGGAGCAGTTCATTGTCCACAAAACGCTGAGCGACGAAATGGCCAAGCTGGTGGGCGAGGTGGGCGACTTGGAGCGCATCATCTCCAAGGCGGCTGTGGGGCGCGTCAACCCGCGCGAGCTGGTGCAGCTGGCGCGGGCGCTGTCGGCCATTGAGCAGGTAAAGCTGCTGTGCGCCGGCGTAAACGAAAAGAACTTTACGCGCATAGCCGAGCAGCTCAACCCCTGCAACAGCATCCGCGAAGCTATAGAAGGGCAAATATTGCCCGAGCCGGCAGCGCAGCTGGGCAAAGGCCCTATCGTGGCCGACGGCGTGAACGACGAGCTGGATGAGCTGCGCAAAATCATGCGCGGCGGAAAGGATTACCTGCTCGAAGTTCAGCAGCGGGAGGTGGAGCGCACGGGAATACCGTCGCTAAAGATAAGCTTCAACAACATATTCGGCTACTACATCGAGGTGCGCAATACCCACAAAAACAAGGTGCCGCCGGAGTGGATACGCAAGCAAACCGTCGCTTCGGCAGAGCGGTACATCACAGAGGAAATTAAGGCTTACGAGGAAAAAATTCTTGGGGCTGAGGAAAAAACTCTTGCGCTGGAGCAGCAGATTTTCAGCGCTCTGGTGGTCAGCTTGCTGGAGTACGTTGCCCCCATTCAGCACAACGCTACGCTGGCGGCGCAGCTGGATTGCCTGCTGTGCTTTGCCCGCATTGCTGCCGAGCGGGGCTACTGCCGCCCTGCGCTCAACAACCAAAACGCGCTGCACATAAAGCAGGGCCGGCATCCGGTGATAGAGCTGCTGCTGCCCCCCGGCGAGGCCTACGTGGCCAACGACATTACGCTCGACGACAGCGACCAGCAAATCATCATCCTCACGGGGCCTAACATGGCCGGAAAATCTGCCCTGCTGCGGCAAACGGCGCTCATTGTGCTCATGGCGCAGATAGGCTGCTACGTCCCCGCCGAAGAAGCTACGGTGGGCGTGGTCGATAAAATATTTACCCGCGTGGGCGCTTCGGACAACATTTCGCGGGGCGAATCGACGTTTATGGTAGAAATGCAGGAGGCCGCGAGCATCCTCAACAACCTGTCCGGCAAAAGCCTCATCCTGCTCGACGAAATTGGGCGGGGAACAAGCACCTACGACGGCATTTCTATTGCCCGCGCTATGGTGGAGTACATCCACGACCACCCCACGGCAAAGGCAAAAACGCTCTTTGCAACGCACTACCACGAGCTCAACGAGCTGGAGGCGGCGTTTGCGCGCATCAAAAACTACAGCATTGCCATCAAGGAGGCCGGCAACAAGGTTGTATTTCTGCGCAAGCTGACGCGCGGCGGCAGCGCCCACAGCTTCGGCATCCACGTGGCGCAAATGGCCGGAATGCCCAAGAGCGTGGTGGCGCGCGCCAACGACCTGCTAAAGGAGCTGGAGCAAAAGGGCGCGGCTACACCTGCCAAAAGCGCGGCAAAGGGAAGCGTAAAGCAGGTAAGGGACGAGGGCGTGCAGCTATCTTTCTTTCAGCTCGATGACCCGGTGCTGTCCCAAATTCGCGACCAAATCAAAAGCATTGACGTAAACACGCTCACCCCCATCGAGGCGCTCAACAAGCTTAGCGAAATAAAAAGGCTGGCAGGGCTGTAAAGTATACTTCACCAAACCCATGATAGACCAAGCCACCATAGACCGCATTATGGACGCTGCCCGCATTGAGGAGGTGGTGGGCGACTACATTACGCTCAAAAAGCGCGGCGCCAACTACACCGCCTGCTGCCCGTTTCACAACGAAAAAACGCCGTCGTTCTCCGTATCGCCTGTGAGGGGAATTTTCAAGTGCTTCGGCTGCGGAAAGGCCGGAAACGCCGTTACATTTGTCATGGCGCACGAAAACATCACCTACTGGGAGGCCCTGAAGGTGGTGGGCAAAAAGTACGGCATTGAGGTCAAGGAGCGGGCGCTCTCGCCCGAAGAGCAGCAGCACAACAACGACCGCGAGAGCATGATGATTACCGCCGCCTACGCGCAGGATTACTTTTCCAAAATCCTGCACAACCACGTTGACGGCAAAAACATCGGGATGGCCTACTTCGCCGAGCGCGGGTTTACCAAGGCAACCATCGACAGGTACCAGCTGGGCTACTGCCTCGACAGCCGCGCCGCCTTCTCGTCCACTGCACTGCGCGATGGCTACAAGAAGGAATTTTTGCTAAAAACGGGGCTTTCTTTTGAGCGCGACAACGGAGAGCTGGCCGACCGGTTTTTCGGCCGCGTCATCTTTCCTATTCACTCCGTCAGCGGAAGGGTGATTGGCTTTGGCGGGCGCACGCTCAAAACCGACAAGGCGGCGGCCAAGTACGTCAACTCGCCCGAAAGCGAAATATACCACAAGAGCAGCACGCTCTACGGCATCTACTTTGCAAAAAAGGCTATGATGAAGCACGATAAGTGCTTTCTGGTAGAGGGCTACACCGACGTTATATCGATGCATCAGGCGGGGATTGACAACGTGGTGGCGTCGAGCGGTACCTCGCTCACGCACGACCAAGTACGCCTCATCAAGCGCTTTACGCCAAACGTTACCGTGCTGTACGACGGCGATGCGGCGGGAATAAAGGCCTCGCTGCGGGGCATTGACATGCTGCTGGAGGAGGGGCTGAACGTGAAAACGCTGCTGCTGCCCGACGGCGAAGACCCCGACTCTTTTGCCCGAAGCCGCAGCGCCACCGAGCTTGCAGAATTCATCGGCAGCCACGAGGAGGATTTCATCTCATTCAAAGCAAAAATCCTGCTCGCCGACTCAAAAAGCGACCCCGTAAAGCGGGCGGAGGTCATTACCGACATTGTGCGCAGCATTTCGGTTATCCCCGAGGCCATTCCGCGCAGCGTGTACATCAGGGAGTGCGGCAAGCTCATGGACATTGGCGAGGACGTGCTCACCGGAGAGGTGGCCAAGCTGCGCCGGAAAAAGCTGTACGACGACGCGCGCGAAGCGCCCAAGCCCGCCGCCACACCGGCGCCCGTTGGCGACGAGGCGGCGAAGGAGGCAGCGCTCCACACGCCTCCCATCCCGGCGTTTGTGGAGAACGTTTTTTGCCGCGAGCAGGAGCGCGAAATCATCTACCTGCTGCTCAGGTTTGGCAACCACGCCTTTTTTGATGTCCGCGTAAGCGCCTACATCATCGGCGAAATCGTAGGCGAAGATTTAAGCTTCCAGAATTTGGAATACCGGCAAATTTTCGAGGAATACCAAGCGCTGCTCGATGCATCGGATACCGTAGATATACGCCACTTCATCAACCACGCCGACCAGCGGGTGTGCGAGCTGACCATCGACCTGCTCTCGCCAAAATATACGCTCAGCAAAATCTGGGGGCACCCGGAAACCTTCGACCCCGACGAGGAGCGCCTGCAGGTAGAGGTGCCCAAAGCCATCAACGTGTACAAATCCAAAATCGTTACGCAGGCCATCATACGCCTTCAGGCCACGCTGGAGGGCAAGAGCGGCGAAGAGCTTGACGCTCTCCTCCTCAAGCTCGGCGAGCTGAGCTTGGTGCGGAAAAAGCTCTCGGAGATGCTGGCAAGGCCGGTGTTCTAAGCATGGGAAAATTACGCTTGAAAAATATTGAAGTGACTGACTTACATAGCTTTACATAACACAAAAAAAGCCATACGGCCATGAAAAAAAGCCGCGTAGCGGGTAAAGTATAGCAGCCGGAGGCGATGAAAACAACAATTTTGAGGAGAATGTAGCGTAAAATCAGGAAAAAATAGCTACTTTTGCACCCTAATTTTACGCATAATGCAAGCACTCAGGCTAACTTTTATCAGGCTCACCATACTCGTTGCCAGCATGTTGCTGATTTTTGGGGAGGAGGCTCAAGGGCAGCTGCTCTCTTCGCGCCGCAGCAAATCTCTCGCGCCGGAAAATTTTACGGAGCAGCCCTACCTGCTGCAAAATGTGTACACGCCAACGCTGCCAAGCTCGCTCGAATTTGCTAACGAGGCTGTCCCGCTCGAAAACTTTGATACGCGCGAAAGCCTTGAACGCGAGCTTATGGTAAACATGTTTTGGCACTCGCAGATGATCTTCATCATCAAGCAAACCAGCCGGTTCTTCCCCACCATTGAGGCAATCTTGAGGAAGCACAGCATCCCCGACGACTTCAAGTACCTGTGCGTTGCCGAGAGCGGCCTCCAGCAGGTGGTATCGTCGGCAAAGGCGGTGGGATTTTGGCAGCTGATGCCCGCCACCGGAAAGGAGCTGGGGCTGGAAGTAAACAGCGAGGTGGACGAGCGCTACCACGTTGAAAAATCATCCGGAGCGGCCTGCAAGTACCTGCAAAAAGCGTACAACATGTTTGGCAGCTGGACGCTGGCGGCAGCGTCGTACAACATGGGGATAAATGGGCTTACGCAGCAGATGGAGCGGCAAAAATCAATATCATACCACGACCTGCGGCTCAACGATGAGACCTCCCGCTACATCTTCCGGATACTGGCGCTCAAGCTCATCATTTCCGACCCGCAAAAGTATGGATTTTACATTCCCCTAAACGAAATGTACCCCCCATACCGCTGCCGAGAGGTGATGGTAAGCACGCCTATCCCAAGCTGGGCAGACTTTGCCATACACCACAACACCAACTACAAAATCCTGAAATTGCTCAACCCGTGGCTGCGAGATGCCATGCTGACCAACAAAAACAACCGTACCTACTACGTCAAAGTCCCCGAGCCGGGGTTCAGAGAAAATGCGTACAGGCAGAAGCTGCCGGAGCGGTGATTTTTGCGGTACACGGTGCGGCAATCTGAAATCTGAAATCTGATTTTTTTTTTATGGAGGAAACCAAAATTGAGGTTATTGGAGCGCGCGTTCACAACCTCAAAAACATCAACGTTACCATCCCGCGCAACGCGCTCACGGTGATTACGGGCTTGAGCGGCAGCGGCAAATCGTCGCTGGCGTTCGACACCGTTTACGCCGAAGGGCAGCGCCGATACATGGAGACGCTCTCGTCATACGCACGCCAGTTTGTGGGCAGCATGGAGCGCCCCGACGTGGAGCAGATTACAGGCCTCAGCCCCGTGATAGCCATTGAGCAAAAAACAACCTCCAAAAACCCCCGCTCAACGGTGGGCACCACCACCGAAATTTACGACTTCCTCCGCCTGCTCTTTGCCCGCGCCTCCATAGCCTACTCCAAAAATACCGGCGAGCCAATGGTGCGCTACACCGACGAGCAGATTGCCGGCCTGATAGCCGAAACGTTTGCCGGGCAAAAGCTGCTGGTGCTTGCCCCTATCGTCAAAGGCCGCAAGGGGCACTACAAGGAGCTGTTTGAGCAGCTGGGGCGCAAGGGCTACCTGAACGTCCGCGTGGACGGCGAGGTGCGCGAGCTATGCTCTGCAATGAAGCTCGACCGCTACAAAACGCACTTTGTGGAGCTGGTGATCGATAAAATAATCCCGGATGCCACCCCCAGCAGCCACAAGCGCCTGTGCAGCGCCATTGTGAGCGCCATGCAGCAGGGCAACGGCACCATGATGGCGCTGAACGCCAAAACGCAGGAGGTGCGCTTCTACAGCCGGCACCTCATGTGCCCAACCACCGGCATTGCCTACAACGAGCCGGCGCCGCACTCGTTTTCGTTCAACTCGCCGCAGGGCGCCTGCCCCCGCTGCAACGGGCTGGGAGTGGTGGCCGAAGCCGACGTGGATAAAATTATCCCAGACCGCAAAAAAAGCATTCGCAAGGGCGGAATAGCCCCCCTGGGGGCGGAAAAAAGCAGCCTGCTCTTTTTGCAGCTGGAAGCCATCGCAAAAAAGTTCGACTTTTCGCTCAACGACCCCATCGAAGATATTCCGGTGGAGGGGCTGGAGGCTGTGCTGTACGGAACGCAGGAGGGGTTTCGCATCGACGGCAGCAAGTTCAGCACCTCGTCGAGCTACTACCTCAGCTTCGAGGGTGTCATCAACATCGTTGCCAACCGCCACGAGCAGGACGAGGATTACGTGCAGGGGCGGGTGAGCAGGTACATATCGTACGGCACCTGCCCCGTATGCCACGGCGCACGCCTCAAGGAGGATGCGCTGTTCTTCAGGGTTGCCGACAAAAACATAGCCGAGCTCTCGTCAATGGACATCGAAGCGTTGTCGGCGTGGTTTGCCGCAGTAGAGCAAAAGCTGACGGGCAAGCAGCGCGCCATAGCCGCCGAAATTATAAAGGAAATAGGCAGCCGGCTGTCATTCCTGCTTGATGTTGGCTTGGGATACCTTTCGCTCAACCGCAGCAGCGCAACGCTATCGGGCGGCGAAAGCCAGCGCATACGCCTGGCAACGCAGATAGGCTCAAAGCTGGTGAACGTGCTCTACATCCTCGACGAGCCAAGCATAGGGCTGCACCAGCGCGACAACATCCGCCTCATTGAGTCGCTCAAGAAGCTGCGCGACGAGGGGAACTCCGTCATCGTGGTGGAGCACGACGAGGAGATGATGCGCGCCGCAGACTGGGTGGTGGACGTGGGGCCGGGCGCGGGTACGCGCGGCGGAAAGGTCGTCTTTCAGGGAAAAATCGAAGCGCAAATGGAGGAGGAGGCAGTAAAGGGCGGTAAAGGCGAGGACGAGGACGAGGGCAAAAAAAGCGGGGAGGGAAAGGAGCAGAATTCGCTCACGCTGCAATACCTGCGCGGCGAAAAAAGAATACCCATCCCGGCAGCGCGCCGCAAGGGGACAGGCAAGTCGATTGTGCTGACGGGAGCTGCCGGCAACAACCTCAAAAGCGTTACGCTGGAGCTGCCGCTGGGGATGTTCGTCTGCGTTACGGGCGTTTCGGGGAGCGGCAAATCAACGCTCATCAACGAAACGCTGCACCCCATCCTGAGCCAGCTACTCTACCGCTCGCAGCAAGCCCCGCTGCCGTACAAGGAAATTACAGGGGTCGGCTACATCGATAAGGTGGTGGAGGTTGACCAGTCGCCCATAGGCCGCACACCCCGCTCAAATCCAGCCACCTACACCGGCGTGTTCGCCGAAATCAGGAAGCTGTTTGAGGCTACCCCCGACGCCAAAATTCGCGGCTACAAGGCCGGACGCTTTTCCTTCAACGTAAAGGGCGGACGGTGCGAGGAGTGCCGCGGCGCAGGAGTGCAGGCCATCGAAATGAACTTCCTGCCCGATGTATACGTAACCTGCAAGGCCTGCAACGGAAAGCGGTACAACCGCGAAACGCTTGCCGTGCGCTACAAGGGAAAAAATATCAGCGATGTGCTGGAAATGACCATCAACCAGGCTGCCGCTTTTTTTGAAAGCATACCGGCCATCTCCCGCAACCTGAAGGCAATGCAGGATGTAGGGCTGGGCTACGTGGCGCTGGGGCAGCCCGGCACTACGCTGTCGGGGGGCGAAAGCCAGCGCGTGAAGCT
>JAIRMD010000078.1 GCA_031258915.1 Prevotellaceae bacterium | reverse complement strand
TACTGCGCAAAAATATTGCACCGGCGCAAAGTAGGCGGAGGAGAGGAAGCTATTCAAATTTAATTCAGCAATACAGCAGCCGCTTATGGCTACTGCCGCGCAAATATAGCATATTTTTTTTTTTATGACTTCGCCAAAAGCTGTTTTGTTTTTGAAGTTTTTCGCCGTATCTTTGTGCTCATTTTTTGGCGTAAAGTAGAAATAATAGCATGTAAAATTATGTTTATCAATGCAGTAGGTCACTATGTTCCGGAAAGGCGGGTAGCCAACGATTATTTTTTGCCGCAGAGCGGGCTTACCAACGAATGGATTTTTCAGCGGACCGGCATTAAAACCCGCGCATGGGCAAATGAGCAGGAAACGATTGATTATATGTGTATTGAGGCTGTAAGAAACGCCATGCCGCAGCTTCCGTACGCCATTGTTGATATTGATTTGATAGTGTTTGCCTCCTACTCGCCGTCGGATACCGTAGCGACGACGGCGCACATTGTGCAGCGCGAGTTCCGGATGGAGAAAGCCAAAGCGTTTTACATTTCGTCGGCCTGCTCGTCGGCCATGAACGCCATCGAAATCATCTGGCTGTTTTTTGACGGCGGGCGAGCCTCGAAAGCGTTGCTCCTCTCCGCCGACCGCAACACCAGCTACCACAACCCGCAAGACATCAAGGCGGGGCACCTGTGGGGCGACGCTGCCGCCGCCTTTTTCTTCTCCAAGGAGCGCACAAGCAGCAGCGAAGCGCAGGTGGTGGACGTTATCACCTACGGGCTGGGGCACGTGGGCAAGGGAAAGGAAGGCGTTTACCTTGAACCCAGAAAGGAAGGCATACAAATGCACGACGGAAAGGATGTGTTTACGCAAGCTTGCACCTACATTGCCAGCTGCGCAAAGGAGGTTACCAAGCAAAACGGCTACTCCATTTCCGACCTCACATACTTCATTTCGCACCAAGCCAACATGCGCATTGTGAGCCATGTCATCAAGGAGCTGGGCATCTCCGAGGAGAAATCGCTGACCAACATTGCCGAGCTTGGCAACACCGGCTCCGTAAGCTCCATGCTCATCTTTGCCCAGAACTACAGCCGCTTCCGCGCTAACGACCTCATTTGCGTCTCGGTATTTGGCGGTGGCTACTCGGCTGGCGCATGTCTTGTAAAATTCTGAAATTCACATTCTTGTACTGACAACACAGGTTTTTTTGTACCTTTTTACTTTTCCGTCGAGCGAAAAAATTTCTACGTAAACCACGTAAACACCTACAGCAGCAACCTTTCCGTTGTTGCACACGCCATCCCACGATAGCCGCCCTTCTACGGATAGCGTAGCGTTTCGGCACAAATTTTTGACGAGCTTGCCTGCGGCATCGAAAATAGCGATGTTGGCAATATACCCTCCGGCAGGCATGGCGTAGCTAATGAAAAGGACATCGTCGAAGCCATCGCCGTCGGGCGAAAATACTTCGGGGAAAAGGCTCACGGGGTCGCTGTTGTTGTCCTCGCGCTCGGAGTATTGCGAATTTTTGCCGGTAGGCGTGGCAAATCCTGCGGCCTGCGCCGCCGATAGCCAGCTGGACGCGCTGCCTGCCGGCAGGTGAGGGCTGATGCGCTCCAGCGAAATGCCGGCAAAGTCGGTAAGGATGCCGCTGTGCATTTTTTCGGAGTAGTAAAAGTCCTCCATCGTCCTGCTGGCGCTATCGAGCAGCGCTACGCACCCTGCACTGTTGGGGTACGGCGGCAGCGTAGCAAGGGTGATGAACGCCTCGGGGTTAGGGCAGCGGTAGTGCTCGCGCACCGCGTCGGGCAGGGTGGTAGCCACCACGTACTCGCCGGGGAAGAGCGTGTATGCCGGTAGCACGTACGATTTATCGAGCGCACCGTTGAGTACGCTGCGGTTGGCAAGGCGCAAGCCCTCCAGCTCGGCAATTTTGTCAGACCGGTTGTAGAGCTCTACAAAATCAACGCTGCCGGCACGTGGGTGAAACATCAGCTCGTTGATAATGACATCGCCGGGCGCGGGCATTTCGCCAAAGCCCACTTGCGCGGTGAAATCCGCCATGCACTGCTGCGCCAAATCGCAAATAGCGCCCGACTTGACCGCAAGCGTATAGGCAACGTGCTGCACCGGCGGATGCTCAAAGGAGAGCGTAAGGTCCGCTGGCTTTTCGGCATCCCACAGCAGGCTGCGGGCAGCGCCAATGCCGTTGTCCAGAGAGAAGGAGGCGGCGCTGAGCGTTTTTTCGTCAATAGCCTCGCTGTAGTGCAGGCGCAGCTCGCTACCCGCAATCTTGATGCCGGCGAGCGAGGGGGGCGCAACGTCGGCGTTGGCTGCCGCTACGGAGTTCAGCTCGCCGGGCGTTCCGCCGCGCTCGCTGTTCGAGGCGCGCCAGTTGGCCGCGTTTTCCTCAAAGTTGTCCAAGTCTATCTTTTCGAGCGAGTAGCCTCCTGCTTTTTTTGCATCATCGGCGTACCACGCATCGCTATAGGCGAGCATGGCTACCGTCACCCCGCAGCCATCGGAGAGCGTAAGGCTTGCGCCGCCGTCGGTGAGCTGAGGTCGGCCTGTAGCGGTAAGCAGGTTGCCAAGCTGCGCCAGCTCGCTGCCGCCAATGAGCGCGTAGCTGTTTGCTTCAATAGCGCCGGAGGTGATGCGCCCCGTCCGCGCTGCGCCGGCGATTGTCCAGCCGGTGAGGTCTATGCTGTAGCTGGTACGGTTGTAGAGCTCGATGTACTCGCCGGGCAGCTCGCTTTCGCTGTTGGGGCGCACCATGAGCTCGCTGAATACAACATCGCCGTAGCGCGGGACGCGAATCGAAAAGTTGTGGCTGTCGGTGCTACCCATACCTTGCGCATCGGGCAAATCCTGAATGTGGAGCGTGTAGTCGCCGGAGGCGAGTAGCTTGTTCACGAACAGGCTCACAGCGTTGTCCGACAGCAGCACAACCGAATCAATGGTAAGCACCTCGTCGGCGGTTGTGCTAAGCATGTAGCGCGAAGCGTCCGCTGCGCGAAGGGCGTCAACCGCCTTGCTCAGCTCCACCTGCAGGCTGCGCGAGCTCCGCCGCTGCACCGATGCTATACGGGTGGGGCGATAGACAAGGTCTATCGATACATCGTCCACAAAAAAATTTCTGTAGTTGGAGGCAGAAAATGCAAACAAAAATCCGAAATTTTCGCCGGGAATTTCGTGGGTATCCGTTGCTTTTCCGTACAAAATCAGGCCATCCGCGCCGCTCAGGTCGCTGGCAAAAAGCGTCCACTCTCCTCCGGCAGTGCGCGTAGCCCTCACCGCTAACTTTTTATTCCGCGTTGTGATGCCGGCCGAAATAAGCGATGTAATAATCCCAGAGCTTACCTTGAACAGCTTTAGGGTATCGCCGCCTTGGCTATTGTAAACTCCTACTACGTAAGCATTTACGTTTGATTTGCTGGCGCTCATTGTCGAGGCGTTGGCATCGGAGGCAAGAAAGGCCATCCAGTAGTTGTTGGTTGAGGTAGAAGATGTGTACCTGACGGTGAAGCTCCACGTGTCGCTTTGCGCGCTTGGGTTTGGTCGAGGAAGGATGGATATTTTATCCACAGCGTTGGCGCTGCTGATGCTGCGCACGTGCTGCAACGCTTTGCTGCCGCCAAGCAAAGCAGTATCCTTTAC
>JAIRMD010000001.1 GCA_031258915.1 Prevotellaceae bacterium | reverse complement strand
CACGCGTTGCGCACCCGTCCGCCGGTCGCCGGCAGGTATTGCTACCCCCGCTGCCCCTCGACTTGCATGTGTTAGGCCTGCCGCTAGCGTTTATCCTGAGCCAGGATCAAACTCTTCATGGTAAAAAAAAATTTACTTACAAAAGCGTGAACTTGACTGATGCTATCTTTAGATTTACTTTGGAATTGAATAAATGTAAAGCTTGTTGCTTGTTAAGGTATTTTGTCCTTTACCTTACTTTGTCTCTTCAGCATGTCAAAGATCATAACTTTCCGGTTACGGTATCGCCTCACGCCGCTACCCAACGTTAACGTTTACGGGTGCTTACGGGCTTCAGCGTACGCTTATCCCACTCCCCACCTGTTAAAAGGGGGGTTGCAAAGGTAGCCATTTTTTTGAACCCGGTAAGCTGCTACGGGAGAATATTTTTGCCTTTTAGCACAATATGCTCATAGCCAATCAAATAAAAATAGTTAAAAAATGTTATTCCCCGAAAATGATTTTCCTTGCCTCCGCTTCGTCTTTTTCGAGCTGCTTTTTGAGCTCGTCCGCCGAGCGTATTTTTTTCGTATCGCGCAGCTTACCTATGAGGTATACGGTGAGGTTGCGCCCGTAAATGTCCTGCGAGAAGTCAAAAATGTGCGCCTCAATGCATAGCGCTTCCGGGTGGTTGAAGATGCTGCGCGCGCCAATATTGAGCATGCCGCCGTAGAGCTTGCCGTCCAGCAGCGCCCGCACGGCGTAGGCGCCGTTTTTGGGGAGCATTTTTTGCGCAAAGGCAGGGCGAATGTTGGCGGTGGGGTAGCCAATGGTGCGCCCCACGCGCATCCCCTTGCATACCGTGCCGCTAATGGTGTAGGGGTAGCCCAGCATTTTGTTGGCAGCGGCTATCCTGCCTTCCTGCAAAGCTCTGCGGATTTTGGTTGAGCTCACGGCAACGGCATCCTGCATGTACGGGCCTACCCGGTGCACCGCAACGTGGTGCTTTTCGCCCAGCGACTTTATCTTTTCAAAATCGCCCAGGGCGTTTTTGCCCATGTTGTGGTCAAAGCCAACCACCAGCTCTTTTACGTGCAGGGCGCTCACAAGGTGCTGCTCAAAAAAATCATCGGGCGACAAGCCGGCCAGCGCTTTGGTAAAAGGAATGACAGCCATGTAGTCTATGCCGTGCGAGGCCAGCAGCAGCTGCTTCTCTTCGCTGCTGCAGAGCAGGCGCAGGCTGCTGTCTGTGCCCAGCACCGCGCGCGGGTGCGGGTCGTAGGTAACCACGCACGAGGGCAGCTCGCTTGCCGAGGCTACGCGCTTGAGCTTGCTCAGCACGGCAGCGTGGCCGCAGTGCACGCCGTCAAAAAATCCGGTGGCGGCGGCGAGCGCTCCAGCTGGAGGCTTGTTGGGAAGTTGGTATGCTTGCATGCCCGCAAAGGTAATACCTTATCCTGAATTTGAAAAGTATCGCCCTGAATTTTGAGGGCATCGGCGGCGGCTTTGCGCAGCGCGTATGCAGGCTACGCATCTTTGCCATGTGGCTATAGCAGCGCATTTTCGGCTTTTTTGCGCAGCAGTAGTGCAATTTTTGTATCTTTGCGCTCAAAATTATGCAGCATATACCGGCTAACTGAAATAATGCTACCCGCTACTGCAAGAAACCAGCTTGGCGGCGGCTCGGAATGCTGTATTGAGCGATTTATAACTCATAACTCATAATTCATAATTCATAGCTCGTAGCTCATACAAGTTGTTACCAACAAATAGCATAGGGATTTTTGACTCTGGGGTAGGGGGCTTGTCCGTGCTGCAAGCGGTGGCCTCGTTGCTGCCGCGCGAGCGCGTATGCTACGTGGCCGACGCCGCCCGCTGCCCCTACGGGCCGCGCCCTGCGGGCGAGGTGCTGGAGTTCTCGCTGGGCATTGTAAAGTTTTTGCTCTCGAAAAAGTGCAAGCTCATCGTGGTGGCCTGCAACACCGCCACCGCTGCCGCCATTGACGAGCTGCGCAGGGCGTTTCCCCGCGTGCCGTTTGTGGGCATGGAGCCTGCCGTGAAGCCTGCCGCCGAGCAAAGCAAGACGCGCAGCGTGGGCATTCTGGCCACCGCCGGAACGCTGCAAGGCCGCCTCTTTAGCGATGCCAAAGAGCGGTATGCCGCCGGTGTGAAGGTGCACGTAGCTGCGGGCAACGGGCTGGTGGAGTTGGTAGAGCAGGGCAGGGAGGATTCGCCGGAGGCGCTGGCGCTGCTGCGCACCTGCCTGCAACCCATGCTTGACGATAGCGTAGATGAGCTCGTGCTCGGCTGCACGCACTACCCATTCCTGAAAAACAGCATCGAAAAAATAGCGCAGGGGCGGATGGCCATTGTCAACCCCGCGCCGGCGGTAGCGGCGCAGGCGCGGCGGCTGCTCGAGCAACGCAACCTTTTAAGTAGCGAAGCCGGCGCACATGCGTTTTACGAATTTTTCTCCTCCGGCAGCGTAAGTACGCTGGCGCTAATGCAAAAAAGGCACCTCCCGCAGCTAAGCGAAAGATGCTCTTACGAAAAACTCTGAAGTAGCTACGAGCTACGAATGTGGCTTCCTAATGTACAGATACCGCTTAATCTTGAGCGTTGAGGTTTTCTCGAAGTCCGACGGCAGGGTAACCACCATAGATATTTGAGAGAAGCGGCTCACCTGCGAGTTGACGTAAGCTTTCAGCTCAGCCTTCAGCTGCTCCACGTAGTGCTCGGCTTCCACGCGCAGCTCGTGCAGCTTTTGCTCCAGCTCTTCGGGGTTGAAGCGCACCATAGCCACCAGCCTTCCTTTTTGCTCCACCACCAGCGAATCGCGCACGTACCTGAAGTTGTTGATGACCGACTCGATTTCTTCGGGGTAGATATTTTCGCCGCTGGCACCCAGAATCATGTTCTTCAGGCGACCTTTGATGTACAGGTACCCCTTGCTGTCGAGCATACCCAAATCGCCGGTTTTAAACCATCCATCGCTGCTGAAGACCTCTGAGGTGAGCGCCTGATCCTTGTAGTACCCCAGCATAACGTTAGGCCCTTTGACCCAGATTTCGCCCTCATCGCTTTTTTTGCTCACCTTGCTGATTTTTAGGGTTACGCCGCTCAGCACCGGCCCTGTTGACTGGTGCTTAACCTTGCCGGGTACGGCGCCGGCAATGAGCGGCGATGTTTCGGTGAGGCCGTAGCCAATGGCGTAAGGGAACGCTTTGCCTTCTATCAAAAACTTTTCTACCACAGGGTCGAGCTTAGCGCCGCCAATGCCAAAGAATTTAAGCCTGCCGCCAAACGTTTGGAAGAGCATCCTGGCGGCTTTGCGGTGCATGAGCTTGCGCAGCGGCGGGATGGAGTACAGCAGGCGCATCGCCATGCTGGAGGTGAGCTGGGGCAGTATTTTTCCCCTGAATATTTTTTCGATAATCATGGGCACGGTGAGCATGTAGGTAGGGCGTATTTTTTCTACTGCGGGCAGCAGCACGCTTGGCGTTGGCGCTTTGTCGAGGTAGCACACCGACGCGCCGCGAAGCAGCGGGAGTAGCAGCCCGAAGCTGTTCTCGTAGGTGTGCGATAGCGGCAGGATCGACAGAAAAATATCGTCCTTTTCGACGGGTTGCAGGTTGTACGCCATTTCGAGCTGCGACGTCAGGTTGCGGTGCGTCAGCATCACGCCTTTGTTCTTGCCGGTTGTGCCCGATGTGTAGATGATAGAGGCCAAATCGCTTGGCTTTACGGTGTACGCGGCGGGGGTAGCGCGGCGCGGCGCTACGCTCGAGGCGTACACGGCGAGCGTGTCCAGCATGATGCGCGTGGCAACGTTGGGCACATGCAATTCGTCCAGCTTGGGGCGCAGGCGCTTTGAGACCAGCATGGCTTTGCTGTCGGAGTGGTTGAGCACGTTTTCGATTTCTACCTTCGAGAAGTCGGGCAGCAGCGGCACCGCCACGGCGCCCATGGCGGTGATGGCCATGTACGCAATACCCCAGTTGGGCATGTTGTGCCCCCAAATGGCGACCTTATCGCCCGGTTTTACGGAGTAGGAGGAGAGCAGCTGCTGAACTTCGGCAACTTTTTCTCCCATCGCTGCGTAGGTGATTGGCCTTTGGTCAACAAACGAAAGGCAGCAGCGGTCGCCGTACTTCTGTACGCTTTGATGCAGCATTTGCTGCAACGTTTGCGGGTTAGATTGCATTAGTTATCCTGTGCTTAGGTCAGTACTAAAATTTTGGCGCAAAAAAAAAGTAATACTTTGTTACTCTTTTCCTGCTAAAGCTTGCGTTGAGGTACCAAGCGGATTTGAACCGCTGTAACCGGTTTTGCAGACCGGTGCCTAGCCACTCGGCCATGGTACCGTAGCGCGTCGCGAGCGCGAAGCGGGTGCAAAGGTAAGCATTTTTTTTATTCGGCAAAACTATTCTTTAGTCCAGAACGAAAAATCGGGAGAAAAATTTGCGTGAAATTAACAAAACCGCTATCTTTGCGTTTGCCTTTTTTCCAAAATCTTTCAATAACGTAAAGTAATTACCAGCTAACAAATGGCGATTTTAAACGAGCGCAGCAACATTGTAATTCGCTTTTCGGGGGATTCCGGCGACGGAATGCAGCTCACCGGAACGCTCTTTTCCGACACCTCGGCGCTGCTGGGCTACAGCGTCTCCACCTTTCCCGACTACCCCGCAGAGATACGCGCACCGCAGGGCACGGTAGCCGGCGTTTCGGGTTTTCAGGTGCACTTTGGCGCCGCTGCCGTCAACACACCCGGCGACTACTGCGACGTGCTGGTGGCGATGAACCCCGCCGCGCTCAAGGCCAACGCCAAGTGGATGAAAAAAGATGCCACCGCCATCCTCGACGCCGACACCTTTGACGAGGCGCACCTGAAAAAAGCCGGCTTTGCCACCGGCGACCCCGTGGCCGAGCTCAGGCTGAAGGGCTACAGCATCATCTGGGCACCCATAACCTCGCTCACCAAGGCCGCGCTGAAGGGCTCCGATGCCGATGCCAAAACGGCCACGCGCTGCAAGAACATGTTTGCGCTGGGCATCTGCTACTACCTGTTCAACCTGCCGCCGGAGCACACCGAAGCCTACTTTGCGAGCAAATTCAAGAAAAAGCCGGCGCTCATAGAAATCAACCGTACCGTGCTCAAGGGCGGCTACAACTACGCCGCCAACACGCACGCCTTTGCCAACACCTACAAGGTGGCATCCGGGCAGCTGGAAAAGGGCACCTACCGCATCATCAACGGCAACGTAGCTACCGCCTGGGGGCTGATTGCCGCCGCCGAAAAATCGGGGCGCAAGCTATTCTGCGGCTCCTACCCAATCACCCCCGCCACCGGGATTTTGGAGGAGCTGGCGGCGCGAAAAGATTTGGGCGTAAAAACGCTTCAGGCCGAAGACGAAATTGCCGGCATCTGCACGGCCATTGGCGCATCGTTTGCGGGCAACCTCGCTGTAACCACTACCTCCGGCCCCGGGCTTGCGCTCAAGGGCGAGGCGCTGGGGCTTGCCGTAATGGCAGAGCTGCCGCTGGTGGTGGTGGATGTGCAGCGAAGCGGCCCCTCCACCGGCTTGCCCACCAAAACAGAGCAGGCGGATTTGGCGCAGGCGCTGTATGGGCGGAACGGCGAAAGCCCGGCGGTAGTGATGGCGGCAAGCTCGCCGTCGGATTGCTTCAGCGCCGCGTTTTGGGCGGCAAAAATTGCGCTGGAGCACATGACGCCCGTCGTCCTGCTCACCGACGGCTACATCGCCAACGGCTCGGAGCCTTGGAAAATTCCCAGCATGAAAAGCTACCCGGCAATAACCCCTCCCATTGCCCCCGAAGGCGAAAGCTACCAGCCCTACCTGCGCGACGCGCAGCGGCTGGCGAGGCGCTGGGGTATACCCGGCGCAAAGGGGCTGGAGCACCGCATAGGCGGGTTAGAAAAAGATGCCCTCAAGGGAAGCATTTCGCACGACCCCGAAAATCACCAAAAGATGACCGACCTGCGGGCGGCCAAAGTCGCCAGAGTTGCCGATTTTATCCCCGACCTCAAGGTGGCAGGCGACCCTTCGGGCGACTTGCTCGTGGCAGGTTGGGGCGGCACGTATGGGCACCTTTTATCGGCGGTGGCGCAGCTGCGGGCAAGCGGCAAAAGGGTGAGCCTTGCCCACTTCAGCTACCTCAACCCGCTACCCAAAAACACGGAGGCGGTACTGAGCCAATTCAAGCGCGTGGTAGCCTGCGAGCTCAACATGGGGCAGCTTGCCGGCCTGCTGCGCGCGAAGCTACCCCACATCCCCGTGTTGCAGTACAATAAGGTGCAGGGGCTGCCGTTCACGGTGGCAGAGCTGGTGCAGAAATTCAACGATTTAATAGCTGGAGAGTAGGCGCGTAGCAAAAAAGTAGCGCGCGAAGCGCTACTCCTGCAGGTACGTCCGGAACCATTCGAGCAGTTCGGTATGCCACACCACCGCGTTTTGCGGCTTGGATACAAAGTGCGTTTCGTCGGGGAAGAAGAGCAGCTTGCTGGGTATGCCCTGCAGCTGCGCCGCGCTGAACGCCTGCAGCCCCTCGGTGTAGGGCACGCGGTAGTCGTGCTCGCCAACGCTTATCAGGATGGGGGTTGTCCACTTGTGCACCAGCTTGTGCGGCGATTTTTCGTAGGCGGCGATCAGCTTAAACCGCTGCTTGTCCCAGTAGGGGCCGCCGATGTCGTAGTTCACAAAAAACATTTCTTCGGTGGTTCCGTACATGCTTTCGAGGTTGAACATGCCGTTGTGCGCCATCAGCGCCTTAAAGCGGTTGTTGTGCGTGCCCGCGAGGTAGTACACCGAGTACCCGCCGTAGCTGGCGCCCAGCGCGCCAAGCTTGGCGGCATCCACGTACTTTTCGGCTTTGAGCGCGTCAATGGCCGAGTAGTAGTCCTGAATATTTTGCCCTGCGTAATCGCCCGAAATCTGCGTCAGCCATGCCTTGCCGAAGGTGGGCACGCCGCGCCTGTTGGGGGCAACCACAATGTACCCCTGCGCTGCCAGCAGCTGCATGTTCCAGCGCCAGCTCCAGAATTGGCTCACGGCGCTCTGCGGCCCCCCCTGGCAGTACAGCAAGGCCGGATATTTTTTTTCGGGGTCAAAGTCGGGCGGGAAGATAACCCACGTGAGCATTTGCTTGCCGTCGGAGGTTCGTATCCATCGCTGCTCCACGCTGCCGAGCCTCAGGTTGTCGTAGATGTGCTTGTTGGTGGCTGTAATTTGCGTGCCGACGCTATCGGCTGCGCCGATGGCAAACAGCTCCGGTGCCATGCTCATGCTCATACGCCGCCCGATAACAACGCCGCTGCGGGCTACCACGCCGGTGTAGTCGTGCGCTCCCTGCGTTACCTGCGCAAGCGTTTTCTGCTCCACGCTGGCTTGATATACCTGATACGTAGCGTTGACACCGCTCACAAAGTAAAGCGTTTGGCTATCATCGCCCCAGCACATGGCGGTGGCGCTTTCCTCAATGTCTTTTGTAATTTCCTCTACATATCCGGTTTCAAGCTCCATCACCATAAGGCGATTTTTATCGCTTTCGTAGCCGGGCGTTTCCATGCTCAGCCACGCCAACCGTGCGCCGTCGGGCGATATGAGAGGGTGGCGGTCGTAGCCTTTGTTTGCTTCGGTGAGGTTGACGGTAACGCCTGTTTCCGTATCGTAGCGGTAAATATCGGAGTTTGTGCTAAGAGCGTACTCCTTTCCGGTCATCTTCTTGCTGGCGTAGTAGATGTAGCGCCCTTCGGCGCCCCAGCAGGCATCGCTAATGCTAAAGTCGGTGGCCATAGGGGTATCCCATGCTTCGCCCTCGTTGATATCCTTTTCGCCTACCAGCGCTCCATACGAAAATCCCGACACAAAGATGTGGTGGTACGAGCCGTCATTCCACGTGCTCCAGTGGCGGTACATGAGGTCGGTGATAATGCGAACGTTGGCCTTGGGCAGCTGCGGGTAGCGCTCTGCAAGCGTTGGGCTTACCTGAACTTTCTTAACGTACAGCACCATGTTGCCTTTAGGCGAAAATTCAAATGCCGTTACGCCACCTTTTACGTCGCTTAGCTGCCTTGCCGTCGGCGCTTGCGCTGCCGGCGCTATTTCCCATATTTGCTCCGTGCCGCTTCGGTCGGAGATGAAGCAAATGGTTTTACCGTCTGCGCTCCAGCGCGGGTTCGATGCCGAGCCTTGCTCGTCGGTAAGCTTTACAGGGTTGGCTTCGCCGCTTGACGGGGTGAGGTAGAGGCTGGTTACGCCGCGGTTGTCCGTCAGGCTGTAGCGCCTTACGCAGTACGCTACATGGCTGCCGTCGGGCGAAATTTGCGGGTCGCCTACCTGCCCGAACTTCCACAGAATTTCGGGGGTAAGCACGCCTCTATTCTTTTCTTCCTGCGTGAGCTGGTTGTCAACCTGAAAAGGCTGACCGGACTCCTTGTCGCTGCAAGCCGATAAAGCAGCTAACGCCATAGCTGCACAAAATTTAAAGTTCCGCATATTTCAGTATTTGTCATTTATAATTTATAGGGGTACGGTTCTTAAATGAACTATTGTAGAAGTAAAATGTACACCGTTTTAAGACGTTGCGCAACGCTGCACAAAGTAGCGCCTATTGCCGCGCAAAGGTAGCGAAAAAGTCAGCATTCGGGGCAACGTTACCCTCAAAAAAACTTTTGGGTGAGAATATTTTATTGCGTATCAGCTGATGCTCAAAATGTTATCCAAAACAATTTAGCTCACTTCGGAGAGCTGTAGAGGTGTCTCCCGCCTTAAAATTCCTCACCGGATTTTGTACTTTCAAATAAGCTCGCTACCTTTGCAGCCCCCATCTGGAGCAATGCCCGAGTGGCGGAATTGGTAGACGCGCTGGTCTCAAACACCAGTGATAGCGATATCGTGCCGGTTCGATCCCGGCCTCGGGTACGGTGCAAAGCACCCATAATCTACACTTTAGGTTATGGGCG
>JAIRMD010000179.1 GCA_031258915.1 Prevotellaceae bacterium | reverse complement strand
CGGCGGGGGTGCGGCTGGGGATGGCGTTTGCGGCGAGGGAGATTACTGCCGTGCTCAACAAAGTAAAGTACCCTTACAACGTCAACGTGCTGACGCAGCAACATGCGCTGCAGCACATCTTACAGCATGGGGACGAGGTAAAGAAGTGGGTGAAAACCTTGCTCGCCGAGCGCAAAAAGCTGTACGCTACGCTCGCTGCGCTACCCTGCGTGCTGCGCGTTTTCCCCTCCGATGCCAACTTCATCCTGGTGAAAGTTGCCGATGCCAACGCCACGTATCGCCACTTAGTAAGCAGAGGAGTGGTGGTTCGCAACCGCCACAGCGTTGAGCTGTGCGAGGATTGCCTGCGCATCACCGTGGGCACGCCGCAGGAAAATGCTGCGCTGATAAAGGAAATGGAAATTATATTCCTCAAAAAATCATAAATGTTCCCTTTGTAATCGCTTGCAAAGGTATTTTATATTAACGCTAAGCCGAACCGGGTAAAACCGCTTTGCTTTTTTCTGTACCTTTGAGGCCATTTTTTACTTTATCGAGCTTTACCGGCTTTGCAAAAGTGCGCCAAAGGGTGGGGGAGAGCGCTACAATAAAAATTGCTACAAATTTACTATATATAATAAAATTTGAATGAGAAAAGAAGAGCTACGAAACCCGGACTACCTGTTTGAGGTGAGCTGGGAGGTTTGCAACAAAGTTGGCGGCATTCACACGGTGGTTTCTACGAAAGCACACAACATGTCGCGCGAAGTGAAAAATCATATCATGATAGGCCCCGACGTGCTGAACGAATCGGGGAGCAACACCGAGTTTATAGAAGATTTACAGCTGTTCAAAGCGTGGCGGATTAAGGTGCAGGAGGAGGGGCTGCGCATCCGCGTTGGCCGCTGGGACATTGCCGGCGCACCTGTTGCCGTTTTGGTGGACTACACCACGTTTATTGCTCAAAAAGATAAAATATTCTCGGAGTTTTGGGAAACCTACAAGCTCGACTCTATCTCCGGACAGTGGGACTACATTGAGCCGGCGCTCTTTGGCTACGCCACCGGGAAGGTCATAGAGAGCTACCTGCGCTTTAACCTCTCTCCGCGCCACAAGGTAGCTGCCGTTTTCCATGAGTGGATGACGGGGTCGGGGTTGCTCTACCTCAGAAGCCACATGCCGCAGGTGGCCACGATGTTCACCACGCACGCCACCGTCATGGGGCGCTGCATTGCGGGCAACAGCCAGCCCCTCTACAGCAACCTCGCAGGGTACGATGCCGAGATGAAGGCTCGCGAGCTCAACGTAACGGCAAAGCAATCGCTGGAGCGCTGCACGGCGCTGCACGCCGACTGCTTCTCGACGGTGAGCGACATCACGGCGCAGGAGTGCAAGGCGTTTTTGGGAAAGGAGGTGGACTTGGTTACGCCGAACGGCTTCGACAGCAGCTTTGTCCCCTCCGACGAAGACTTTGAGGACGTGCGCCGGGATGGCAGAGCCGCGCTGCTGGAGGTGGCGGAGGCGCTGCTCGGCGTCAAAACCCCCAGCAACGCCTTGCTGGTGGGCACTAGCGGAAGGTACGAGTTTAAAAACAAGGGGATAGACCTGTTCATCGAATCGCTGGGCAAGCTCAACAAGCTCTCCGACCTAAAGCGCCCCATCTACGCATTCATCCTCGTGCCGGCGGGACACCACGGGCCGCGCAAGGATTTGCTTCACAACCTCAGCCACAAAGACGCTGCGCTGCCGCTGGAGAACAGGTACACCACGCACGAGCTGGTAGATACGCAGTACGATCCCGCCCTGAACCTTGCCCGCCGCGTGGGGCTGGCAAATCGCGAGGAGGATAACGTAAAGCTGTTCTTTTGCCCCTCGTACCTCAACGGCGCCGACGGCGTGTTCAACAAAAAGTACTACGACCTGCTCATCGGGCTTGACGTATCCATGTTTCCATCGTACTACGAGCCGTGGGGCTACACGCCGATGGAGAGCGTGGCGTTCAGGGTGCCAACCATCACCACAACGCTCGCCGGATTTGGGCTGTGGGTCAACGTCCACTACCAGTCCGAGCATCCGGGTATTGAGATAGTAGAGCGAAACGACGCCAACGATGCTGCCGTGGTGGACGCAATGGTGAGGAAGGTGATAGAGCTCTCCAGCCTTTCGAGCAGCGACTTTGAGGCGGCGCGCGAAAATGCCCGGCAGGTTTCCTCCATTGCCCTCTGGGATAACCTGATTTACTACTACAAAAAAGCCTTTGACGTTGCCCTTGCCAAGGTTGACGACCGCATGGAGGAGGTCATCAACCAAACGCGCGAGGACCTGACCCCGTACATCAACACCATACAGTCCACCAACCAGCCGGTATGGAACCGCGTCATCGTGCAAAAAAATATTCCGCAAAACCTCGCCTCGCTCGAGGAGCTGTCCAAAAATCTTTGGTGGAGCTGGAACCCGGAGGCGGTAGAGCTCTTCAAGTCTATCGACAAGCCGCTGTGGGTGCAGAGCGACTACAACCCCATTGCCTTTTTGGGAATGCTTTCGCTCGCTCGCTACCAGGCGCTGGAGAAAGACAAAGATTTTTTGGTGCGGCTCGACGCTGTTTACACCGCCTTCAAGCGCTACATGGCGCAGAAGTCGGCGCTGTTTGACAGCCACGCCGGCAACGCCCCCGACGCAAACCGTCTGCCCGAGCACGCCGACGTTGTGCGCTACAAGGTGGCCTACTTTAGCATGGAGTACGGCCTGCATACCTCCCTCAAAGTATACTCCGGCGGGCTGGGAATCCTTGCCGGCGACTACCTTAAAGAGGCGAGCGACAAGGGTACGCCGATGGTGGGCGTTGGCCTGCTGTACCGCTACGGCTACTTTTCGCAGAAGCTCTCGGCAACCGGCGATCAGGTTGCAGAGTACGACGACCAGGATTTTATGAAGATACCCGCTTACCCCGTGCGCGACAAGGACAACAAGTGGATTACCATAAGCGTGGCCATGCCCGGCCGCACGGTGTTTGCGCGCGTTTGGCGCGTCAACGTGGGGCGCACCGAGCTCTACCTCCTCGATACCGACTTTGAGGACAACCTGCCGGAAGATAGAAGCATCACCCACCAGCTGTACGGCGGCAACTGGGAGAACCGCCTCAAGCAGGAGCTGGTGCTGGGAGTTGGCGGCATCCGCGCCCTCCGCGCTATTGGGATTGACGCCGATGTGTACCACTGCAACGAGGGGCACGCCGCGTTTATTGGATTAGAGCGCATTCGCGAGCTGGCCAACGAGAAGAACCTAACCTTTTTTGAAGCGCTGGAGGTGGTTCGCGCATCGTCGCTTTTCACTACGCACACGCCCGTCCCCGCAGGCCACGACCTCTTTGACGAGGGGCTGCTGCGCATCTACATATCGCACTACCCCCAGCGCCTCAAAACCACGTGGGAGGAGCTGATGAAGCTGGGAAAGGTGAGCATCAACGACCCCAGCGAAAAGTTCTCCATGAGCAACCTCGCGTGCAGCTGCTCGCAGGAAGTAAACGGGGTGAGCTGGCTGCACGGAAAGGTGAGCCGCGAAATCCTGTGCGGGCTGTGGCCCGGATACCAGCCCGAAGAGCTGCACATTGGCTACGTAACCAACGGCGTACACTACGATACGTGGACTTCCAACGAGTGGAAGCGCCTGCAAACGGAGGCTTTTGGCCCCGAATTCAAGGCGCACCACTACGACAAGAGCTGCTTTGACGGCATCTACAGCGTGCCCGACGAAAAAATCTGGGCAATACGGCAGGAGATGCGCAACAAGTTGGCGCGGTACATCCGACAGCGCCTTAGCGACAGCAAAATACTGAAGTATCACACGCCGCGCCAGCTGGTAGAAATAAAGGAAACGTTTCGCGACGACATCCTCACCATTGGGTTTGCGCGGAGGTTTGCCACCTACAAGCGTGCGCACCTGCTGTTCAAAAATTTGGACAGGCTCAACGACATTGTCAACAACCCCAAAATGCCCGTTCAGTTTGTCTTTGCAGGCAAGGCGCACCCTGCCGACAAAGCCGGGCAGGATTTGATAAAGCGCATAGTAGAAGTGTCAAAAGAGCCGCAGTTCATCGGAAAAATACTCTTCCTGCAAAACTACGATATGCGCGTTGCGCGTAAAATGGTTGCCGGCGTTGACGTGTGGATGAATACGCCAACCCGCCCGCTCGAGGCATCGGGAACAAGCGGTGAGAAGGCGGTGATGAATGGCGTGATGAACCTCTCGGTGCTCGACGGATGGTGGGTAGAAGGATACAGAGAGAACGCAGGGTGGGCGCTGGCGATGGATCGCTCGTACGAGCATCAGGATTTTCAGGATGAGCTTGACTCGGAAACAATCTACTCCCTCATCGAAAACGAAATTGCCCCGAAGTTCTACAAGCGCGACGCCAGCAACATCCCTACCGAATGGGTGGGGATGATAAAGAATACCATTGCCAAGGTTGCCTCCAACTTTACCACCAACCGGATGCTGCAGGACTACGAAGATCGCTACTACAGCAAGCTATACGCGCGGAGCCGGAGCATTTGCGCAAACGATTTTGCCAAGGTAAAGGAAATAGCAGAGTGGAAAAGGCACGTAAGCCGCCACTGGGATAGCATTGAGGTTATTTTCCGCAAAAGCCTGAACATGCAGGAGGAAGAGGTCATGCTGGGGAGCGTCTACCAGTCGGAGGTGCAGCTGGATATTGCCTCGCTCAACCCCGAAGACATAGGGGTGGAAATGGTGGTTGCAGAGCAGGAGCCCAACGGCGGAATGAAGATCATGAGCACTTCGGAGTACGTCTGTGTATCGCATGTAGGCTCTGTGGCAACCTACGCCATCAACGTGCTGCCCGATAAGCCCGGCGTGATTTTTGCCGGTGTACGACTCTACGCAAAGCACCCCGACCTGCCCCACAGGCAAGACTTTGCCCTCGTAAGGTGGATATAGCAGTTAGGAGCATAAATAATCTGAACTTTGAAGCCTAACCCCCAGCTCTCCCTCCTCGTGGCCGTAGCCGACAATGGCGTTATTGGCAATGGCAATCGCTTGCCGTGGCATATTTCGGAGGACTTGAAGCGCTTCAGGCAGCTCACCACCGGGCATACCGTCATTATGGGGCGCAAAACCTTTGAGTCCATCGGGAAGCCGCTACGCGGCAGGAAAAACGTTGTTATCTCGCGAGCCATGCAGGTAGCCCCTGCGGAGAACCTGACAGTCGCTCGCTCGCTGCAGGAGGCTTTGCAGGCGGCGCAGGGCGACGGCGAGGCGTTCATCATTGGCGGCGGCAGCATTTACCGTCAGGCAATGCCGCTGGCGCAGCGCATGCACGTTACCCACGTGCATGCCAACGTTGAGGGAGATACGCTATTCCCCGAAATATCCGGTGAGGATTGGGTGCAAACGGAAGGCAGCGGCGTTATGGCTTGCAGCAAGAGCGGGTTGCGCTACTCCTTTGCTACTTACGTCCGCAAAAACCCTCACCTTTCCCTCTAAATGCGGCGCTCCGCGTTGACTAATTTGTTGCGCCCCTTTCACGACCGGGCGTTGCCCTACGCGCTATTGCAAAGTTGGAGAGCGTAGCATCGCTGCTGCTCACGCTAAAGAATGCGTATGCTCACGTTATCCTACTCAGCGCTCTTTAGAACGCTGAGCTGAAAAAACGTATCGTACGCGCTCACTACCTTACTCTGCTCGAGCAGCGTGAGATTTTTTGACGTAATGGCAAACATCGAGTACCCCTCCATGTTCAAATCCTTAAAGATGGTGGGATACGCCTTTACCTTTTTGTAGTATGCTACTGCCTCTCCAATGGTTTTAAAGCTGCCCACCGAGAGCAGCATCAAGCTTTCGCCAAATTTTTTGTCGCCCACGTTCAAGTCGTCGGCATCAATATCTGCGTTGAACGATATGAAGTTAAACTTAAGCTGGTTGATGTTGGTATTTTTGCTTACGACGATTGCCAGCACGCTTTCGCCGTCATCGCTGCTGTAGGGTACGCTGGGAGCGACCTGCTCCTCTGCCGGCGGCGCTTCGCGCTCGCGTATAAGCGTAAGCTCCCGCTTTTGAACAACGCTCAGCATTTCCTGCGCTGCCGCAGCTACTGCGGTGTTGGGGTACTCCTTTACCACCTCGCCTAACCCAGCAATGTACTGCCCAATGTTGCCGTTGCTTCCGGTTGCCATCACGGTTAGCAGCCTGAAGTTGGCGACAATGTCCAGCTCGCTGTACTGCTCCAGACCTTGCTGCGACAGGCGCAAAGCCTCGTCGTACCTGCCCGCCTGATACAAATCGTAGGCATCGCTGTAGAGCTTGTTGGCGGCCTTTTCGTGCGCCTCCTTGTCCGAAACGAACGTGGGGTCCTTCACGTACATGGTGAGCAGCTCGTCGGGGTACTCCGTAAAGAGCAGGTTTTTGTAGTAGCTGGCGCGCTTGGCGTTATCGGCCTCGCTGTTGAGCGCGTAGAGGTAGAACAGCGATTCGAGGCGGTAGCGGTTGGCGGGGAAGCGCTTGAGCAGCGCTTCCAGCATGATGATGGCGTTTGGGTTGTCGCGGATGTAGTCCTTGTACACTAAGCCCGCGTCGAACATGGCCTCCACCAGCCGTGCGTTCGATGCTTCCATCAGCGAGTCGGTGAGCGGCACGTTGGCCATGTAGTAGCTTTCGGTCTGGTCTGCGGGCGTTTCTTCGCGCTGCTGCCTGGCGGCATTTTCTTCATCATCGCCGCTGCCGGTTGGCAAGGCAAAGTCGGCGGAGAAGCCCCTACTATCGCGCCGCCAGTCGTCCACCAGCTTGCGCTGCCCCCACGTTTTTCTGAACTCGGCGCGGCCGGAGCCTACCAGCTGCGGGTTGTAGAAGTACCACTTTCCGCTTGCCGACGGCGCAAAGGCCGACGCTGCGGCGGCTACGGCATCGGCGCGGGCAGCGCGCAGCTCTTCGTCGCGCTGCCTTTGCGCCGCGTTAGCCTTAGCCTGCGCTATTTGCGCCGACACGTACTTTTCGCGGTCGCGCTGGCTCATGCGGGCTACGCGCTGCAGGCTATCCTCGGTTTTAATAATGCGCAGGCTTACCGCAAGCTTACCCAAGTTGATTGCCTTGTTGCTCACCATGCCATACTCGGGGTTGGTTTTGGGCATTACCATTGCGGTGCTGTCGTAGTATGCCTGAGCAGATTCGTAGCTGCCATGCGCCTCGAAGTACTTGGCAAGCGTGAGGCATGAGAGCATACGCTGAGGGCTGTCGCCTTTGCTGTTGGCGGCGGAGAGCTTGTAGTACGCTACGGCCGCCTCGGTGTGCTTGGCGTTCATCTCCATCTCTGCCAGGGCGTAGTAAATCATGTCTAAGTACTCTTTATTTTTTTCATCCCTCGCCATTTTCATCAGCATCCTGCGTATGCTTTCGCCCTTTCGCCCTATCGACAGGAACGCCCTGTTGAGCCTTGCATGAAACTCAACATCGTAGGAGGGCATACGGCGAATAACGGAGGTGTAGTGCGATATGGCCTTCGGCGCGTTGCCCATATTCTGGTAGAGCTGCCCCAGTATGAAGTGGTAGCGCTGCTTCGTTACGCCGCGGGTATTTTTTATGGCTTGCTCAACTCTGGGAATAGCTTCGCCGTACTTTTTTTCGCGAATGAGCAAGTCGGCGGTGGCCTCGTTGAGCAGCTTTTTGTACTTTTGGGGGAATTTTTTATCGCCCGATAGCGCCGTCAGGATTTCCCGCTCGCGCTCCACATCATCTTTGGCGCCGGCCACCACAGCCGCCCATATACGCGCCTCGTATACCGTTGGCTCGTGGGGGTACTCCACCATGACGTAGTCAAAGGCAAGCAGGGCAAGGTCGTACTCGTGCAGGTAAACGTTGGCCTTGCCGATGAGCAGGTAGGCATCGTCTATGGAGTTGCAGTATTCGCGGCGGTTGTAGAACGCCTGCTCTTTTTTGGTCAGCCGCTGCCCCTTCTTCAGGTTAGGCTTGGCGGTGAGCGAGTGCTTTTTTATCGTCTTGTCCGATTTTTCGAGCGCTCGCGCCATCTCTGCGGCAACCATCTCAGGGATGCTTTTCTCCTCGAAGGTAAAGACGGGTAGCACCTGCGTGTAGTCAAAGCGGTACTCTTTGGCCGCCTTCTTTACGCCCTCCATGTAGCTGTCGCTGGCGTTGAAGTAAACGTTATAGTAGGCAGTAACGTTGTGGTAGGTGCGCATCACCCA
>JAIRMD010000228.1 GCA_031258915.1 Prevotellaceae bacterium | reverse complement strand
AAGGCGGCGGAGCTGGAAAAAATAGCGCCCACCAGCATCGGCAATACGCTGAAAGGGCAGGTGTCGGGCGTGGTGATTGTAACCGGCTCGGGGCAGCCCGGCGAGGAGGCGAGCGTTCGTATCCGCGGGATTGGCACCACCGGCAACAGCGACCCGCTGTGGATTGTAGACGGCATGGCGGTGAGCGGCGGTATCCGCAACGTGAACCCCGCCGACATTGCCTCGGTGGAGGTGCTGAAGGACGCGGCATCGGCGGCGGTGTACGGCGCGCGCGCCGCCAACGGCGTTATTTTGGTTACTACCAAAACCGGAGCGCTCGGCGCGAAGCCACGCATCAGCTACGATATGAGCATCGGCTTCCAAAGCCCGTGGCGGAAAAAATCCGTGTTAGACGCAGAGGAGTATATGGTTATCCACAATGAGCTAAAGCTCAATAATGGCGAGCCTTTGCCGTTTTCCGCCAAGGATATTGCCAACGCCCGCGCCGGCCTGACGTCCAACACCGACTGGCAGGACGAAATTTTTAACCTCAACGCTCCGGTAACAAACCACCAGCTAAGCATTTCGGGCGGTACGGAGAAATTATCGTACTACGTGTCGCTGGGCTACTTCGATCAGGATGGGATTATTGGCGGCAACTACGGCGTGAGCAACTACAACCGCTGGAATATCCGCAGCAATACCACCTACGAAGTGTTTAACGCCGAAAAAGAGCGCAGCTTCCTGAACAAGGTAAAAGTGGGCATCAATACCACCTACGGACGCGCTAACTCTATCGGCGTGGGCAACAACGCGCAGGTTTACAATTCGCCGCTGGGCGAAGCGCTGATATTGCCGCCCACCATGAGCGTGTACCTCTCGGACGAAGACGGCAAGGCGCTGCTGGAAAAGCATCCCTACGCCATTACCGGCGAAGACGGACGGGTATACGCCACGCCGCCCAGCGGATTCAACGAGCCCCGCAACCCGCTTGCCCACATGCAGGCGCCCGACAGGACGTACAGCAATGAAGACAAGTTTGTAGGCTCCTTCTTTGGGGAGCTGAACATCCTGCCCGGCTTGGTATTTAAAAGCAACTACGGCTTCGACTTGGCGTTTTGGGGCAGCGACGGCTACCGCTTTCCGTACTACTTAGCCGATGTGTCGGCGCCGCAGGACGAAGACCCGCTGAGGTCGGAGGCTTGGTCGAGCATGAATCGCGGCTTCACGTGGCAAATTGAAAATACGCTGACCTACACCGCGCAGCTTGCCGATGTGCATAACATCAACGTGCTGCTGGGGCAGTCGGCGCGCCGCTCCGGTTCGCGCGCGCTTAGCGGCAACGGCTACGAGCTGATTGCATACGACCCCGACATGGCCGTGGTTAACTCCTCAAGAGCCGACGTGGAGAAAGGCGGACGGCGCAGCAGCGGCGGAACCTCCGCAAGCTCGCTGGCTTCGTACTTTGCCCGCGTGGACTATAACTTTGCCGAACGCTACATGATTCAAGGCACGGTGCGCCGCGACGGCTCCGACAAGTTTGGGCCGGGCAACAAGTGGGGCGTATTTCCCTCCGTATCGGCCGGATGGAACCTGACCAACGAGCCTTACCTGAAAGACGTCATGCCCGAGCTGTTTAATACCATTAAGCTGCGCGCCAGCTGGGGGGTGAACGGCAACGAGAGCATCGGGCAGTTTGCCTACATGAGCCTCATGTCGGGCGGGCAGAATTACTACTTCGGCGCCGGCAGCGCCGAAACCATGTACTACGGCATCAGCAGCTCCGGCGCATCCAATGTAGACCTCAAATGGGAAGAATCCAAACAAACCGACGCAGGGCTCGACCTGGCAATGTTCAACAGCGCCCTCACGTTCTCGTTCGACTGGTTTACCAAACGCACCGAAGGGATGCTGGCCAACATGCCTATTCCCCGATATGTGGGTTTAAATTCGCCGGTATACAACATCGGTATTATGGACAACTGGGGGCTGGAATTTGACTTGGGCTACAAGACCAACATCCATGGCGTAAGCTTTGCCGCCAAAGCCAACGCCTCGTATGTGCAAAATACCCTGATTGACATGGGCAACGCCAGCGGCGAAAATTCGTGGGGCGGGCATAACCTGCTGGGGTTGGAACCTTTCATCTACCAAAAAAACGGCATGGTCAATCCGTTCTTCTACGGCTACCGCACCGACGGGATTCTCCAGACGCAAGACGAAGCCGACGAGTACAACTTGGCGTACAATCAGACTGCCGTGCCCGGCGATGTGCGCTTCAAAAACCTCAACGACGATGATGAGATTGACGCTAATGACCGCGAAATGATAGGCAAGCCCGACCCCGACTGGGTATTTGGACTTACCCTCAACGCCGACTACAAGGGTTTTGACCTCTACGCTTTCTTTCAGGGCGTGTGGGGAAACAGCATCTTTATCGGCCCCTTCCGCACCGACATCAGCATGCAGAATTTCCCGACATGGATTTTAGACCGCTGGACCGGCGAAGGAACTTCCAATACCATCCCGCGCCTTACGGCCAGCGACCCGAACCGCAACTACCGGGCTTCCGACCTGATGATTAAAAACGGTGCCTATTGCCGCCTGAAGAATGTGCAGCTGGGGTACACCATCCCCAGAAGCATTACCAAAAAGGTAAGCGTGGAGCGCTTGCGGCTCCACGTAGGCGCAGAAAACCTGCTCACTATTACCGGCTACAAAGACGGCTTTGACCCCGAAGTGGGCAGCGGTGTGGACTACGGCAACTATCCGCATGCGCGGGTGTTTACTTTTGGCGCAAACATTACGTTTTAATAAATAACAACAATGAATACGATTATGAAAAGAATAGCTTTATACAGCCTCTTTTTAGGGGGAATAGCGCTGACCGGTGTGTCATGCAACGAAGAGTTCCTCACCATTTATCCCACTTCGCAGGTGGCGGCGGGAGCGCCGGCCACGCAGGATGTGATAGACCAGCAGCTCGTATCGGCATACCAAACCCTGCTGCTGGACTCGTACGCCGACGGACAGCTGGTAAGCATTGCCACCTTTGGCGATGTGCGCTCGGATGATTTGTACTGCGGCGGCGCCGACATGAACGACCAGGCAAATGTGTACCGCCACTCGCAGTACACCGTTACCGAAGTAAACCAGCTGGACGGCTACTGGGGCATTTACTACACCGGCCTGCAACGCTGCAATGCCGTGCTGCAGTCGTGCAGCAATGCCGTAGACGTAGCGCCCTCTATCCTTAACCGCCTGCGTGCCGAAGCCCTGACCCTGCGCGCCTACTATGTGCACCAGCTGTGGAAAGGATTCGGCAACATTGTGTATTACGAAGAAACGCCGGGTCCGCCTTACTTCGTGGCGCCACAGTATACGGCCGACCAGATATACGCCGAAATTATCGAAGACCTCAACGCCGCCATTGCTACGGAAGATTTTCCCCTGTCGACCACCGGCGCCGACGCCGGCCGCGTGAACAAAGCCGCTGCCATGATGACCAAAGCCCGCGTGGTGATGTACCAGAACGACCAAGCCCGCTACGCCGAAGTGCTGGCAGACATGAAGACCATCATCGAAGACGGAGCGTATGACCTGATACGCACCAGCCCCGATGCCAAGCTGACCGCCAACCCCATCACATGGATGTTCCTGCGTGAAGGCGAATTCTGCAAGGAATCTATCTTTGAGGCCAACCACCTGCCCGAAGGCAAAAGCTGGGGCAACTCGTGGAGCGGCTACGGCAACTACCTGCCCAAATGCGGGGCGCCCCGCGATTTGAACGACCCGACCGGCACGTTTGACGCCGGCTGGGGGCTGTTTCCGGTACAGCGCGGCACGTTTGAGCGCATCTTCAACGAAGACGGAGACTGCCGCAAAGAGGCCAGTGCCATCGAATGGCCGTCGAGCGCTTACAACGGAGGGTTCCAAGCCACAGGGCTGTTCATGGGTAAGTACGCCGCACGCACCGGATACAACGACAATACCACCGGCGATGCTGCCCTCAACTATGAAAACAACATGCGCATCTACCGGCTGGCCGAAACCTACCTCAACGCCGCCGAGCTGAGCTTCTACAACGGCGGAGCGGGCGCAGCGCAGCCTTATTTGGACGCTATCCGTGCACGCGCTTTCGGCGACAACGACCATTCCATAGAGGCAACGCTCGCAAACATCAAGCTCGAGCGCCACCGCGAGCTCTTTGGCGAAGGCCAACGCTTCTGGGATTTGGTGCGCTGGGGAAGCGACGAAACAGGAAAAACCACCGCACAAGTCCTCACGGTGAACGACTCGGAGTTCTTTATGAGCCGCACATGGGAAGACTACAAAAAATACCTGCCCCTGCCCAAGGCCGAGCTCGACAAAACCAAAGGCACGGAATATGAGCTGAAACCAAATCCCGGATGGCCGCAGTAGAAATTTAATAACCCAAATAACAAAAAAATACTGTTATGAAAACAAAAAATATGTTTTGCCGATTACCATTTTTCCTCCTGTCCCTTGTGGTGGGATTAACCGTAGTAGCCTGCAGCCCGGCGGAAGACAACAGCTACGCGCTGGGCGGCGAAATAGTGGCGCTGCCCGCCGACTGGACGGTTACGGCCGTCGATAACGACAACGAAGTGGTCGTAACCTACGCCCCGCTGGGCGACTTCATTGACGGCACAAACGTGCTGGCCGTGCAGTTCAACTGTGCGGAAGCCGGCATCAACTTTGTGGTGAAAAAAGATGACCCTGTAGCGCCAAAGAGCGCGAAAGTGTACCGCAGCGGCAACTACGTGCTCTACGTAGCCGCCATCACCCGCGCCGGAGCAGGCACGCCAAGAGAAGTGCCGTTCACGGTAACCAAAAACCTGATACTCGAAACGCTCAGCGAAGCCACGTTGGCGGACGAAAAAGAGATTGGGGGGAAAACCTTCCGCTATACCGACTTTTACATCGAAAAGAACAGCTACATCACCCTCTCCGGTGCGCTGGCAAACGATGATGTGCTGCTGAACCTCGACTTCTTCAAACGCATTGCTACCGACCAAGCGCAATTTCTGGGCGAAAGCAGCGTTTACACGCTGTACTATAGCGAAGACGTTAAGCTCATCACGTTGGGCGTGCCGGAACCGGATTACCCGGATTACCTCATCGCACTCGGTAAAAATTTCGGCTACCCTGTCAAAACCGGCGAGCCGCTCTACATCGGCGCATACCCGCAATACGGAACGGCCGATAATATCCTGCAGTACGTCCTCTTCCGAAAAACCGGCGACAAAACTTTTCAGGCAACCGTAATGATGACAACCTCCCAGATGGAGTTCAAAGCTTTCCACGCTGCCGGCGGCGGAAACCTCACCAACAACTGGGGCAACGGCGGAGAGTACAACTACGCAAACTGCACTTTCAGCGGCGAGGCCGACATCTTCATCTTAGAGGGCACCAACTGGGGGGCAGGGTCGCGTGTTGACGCTGCACAGCCCTACCGAGTAACCGTTGCCATCACCAGCGACGGCGACACGAAAACGGCCAACGTGAATGTACAAGCTGTGGACTTCAACGGCGAAGTAGTGGACATTCCCGACGAGCCTGAAACCCCGCCGGTGGTAGATGACCCCAGTGCCATTAACTTTGCAGCATTTGCAAATACCACCATAAGCAACGAAAAGTTCGGCACGCTCGAAAAGCATCTGGACAAGGATTCCACCTACACGCTCGTCGGCAGCTTTGACGATGCAGATGCGCTGTTCAATGTAGATTTCTTTGAACGTGTCTCCAGCGGCAAAGTAAAGTTTCTCGGCGAAGACGGTGACTATACGCTGTACTACAACAAAGACCGAAAGCACGTAATTTTGGGCGTAAGCGGACCCTCGCATCCCAGCTATCTGGTGATAACCGGTAACGGGCTTGGCTACCCCAGCATGGTGGACGGCATGAACGAGCACACAGGGTGGGGCTTCGATAACGTGCGTAGCTACATCCTTTGCCGAAAAACAGGCGACAACATCTATCAAACTACGGTTTACATCACCAATGAGGACTGGGCAGCGTTCAAAATCTACCAGAATACCAGCTGGGGTGGCGAAAAAGGTCAAAACAGCTTTACCTCCATGACGGGAGTACAGTTTGAGCAGGCAGGCAGCGGCGATCTCAAAGATTTTAAACCGCCAACAAGCATGGCTCCGGGTGTGTACCGCATGACCATTGACTGGGAAAATAACACCCTTAACACGCAGCCGTTTACCCTGCCGTAAACGCCTCATTCAACCCTAACAGGGCTTCAAAAACCCTGTTAGGGTTAACATGCGCATCAAAAATGCTCTTTGACGTATTGGGTTACACGTTTTTTTTAGTTTTGCTGTTTAAGGTAAAAGCTGTACATTTGCAGCACAACTAAAAGTAAAAGAACTATGGCATTAGAAACAAAACCTATCCCCGTGCTGCGCGGTAAGGCGGCAATGGATTTCTGGAAAAAAGTGGAGAACTTCAAAACAACAGAAACGCCTGAGCACATACGGGAAGTGAATAGATGGGTTCGCAAATCAGTGGAAGAACAAAGACAGCGCGAAGAAAGAGCGC
>JAIRMD010000227.1 GCA_031258915.1 Prevotellaceae bacterium | reverse complement strand
GCGCGCGCTCGGGGAGGGATTTTTGCAGGCCTTTCACCACGTTCTCCAGCTTCACCACAGGCTTTACCTTCAGGAATGCGCCAAGCACAATCATGTTGAAGACTTTGGCGTTGCCCATTTTTGCGGCTGCTTCGGTAGCGGCTGCTCTGTATATGGTAATGTCCGCGCGGGTTGGCGGTGCGGTGATACCGTTGGGGTCGTAGAGCAGCACGCCGCCGCGCTTGACCATCGGCTCAAACTTGTCGAGCGACTGCTGGTTGAGGATGATAGCCGTATCAAACTCATGCACAATGGGTGAGCTGATACGGTCGTCGCTCAGTATGACGGCTACGTTGGCGGTGCCGCCGCGCATTTCGGGGCCGTAGCTGGGCATCCACGTTACCTCCCGGCCTTGCATAATGCCGGAGTAGGCAAGGATTTTTCCCATCGACAGCACGCCCTGCCCGCCAAATCCGGCTATGATGATTTCTTCTTTCATGCTTAATTTAAAAATTTCAGCTAATAATTTTAACCATTAGCTATCTTTCAGGTCTCCCAGCGGGTAAAACGGCAGCATATTTTCGGCCATCCACCTGTTGGCTTCGGTTGGCGAGAGCTTCCACCCCGAGCTGCACGTTGCCACTACCTCCACAAACGACGTTCCCTTGCCTGCATAGGCTTTTTCGATTGCTTTTTTGAGCGCTTTCTTTGCCTGCCGCACGGCGGCGGGCGTGTGCACAGCCTGACGGGTAACGTACGATGCGCCGGGTAGCAGCGCTATTATCTCCGACACCTTGAACGGGTAGCCGTTAATGTCCACCTGGCGTCCCTGCGGGGTGGTGGCCGTTTTCATTCCTATCAGCGTGGTGGGCGCCATTTGCCCGCCCGTCATGCCGTAGATGCCGTTGTTGATAAAGATTACGCTGATGTTCTCGCCGCGGTTGCACGCATGTATAATTTCGCCCGTGCCAATGGCGGCAAGGTCTCCGTCGCCCTGATAGGCTAATACGTGCAGGCCGGGGTTGGTGCGCTTAATGCCGGTGGCCACCGCAGGGGCGCGCCCATGTGCCGCCTCCACCCAGTCGATGTCGAGGTAGCTGTAGAGCAGCACGGCGCAGCCCACCGGCGTAATCCCCACGGTCTTGTCCTGTATGTCCAAATCTTCGATGACCTCCGCCAAAATTTTGTGCACCGTGCCGTGGCTGCAACCCGGACAGTAGTGCATTGGCGCATCGGTAAGCACTTTGCTTTTGGCGTAAGCAAGATTTTCAGGCGCTATAATTTCAAGCATTTTATATTCAAAATTTCAAAAATTCAAAGATTCAAAGATTCAAAGATTCAAAGCCCGTAGGGGAATCGTCATCACTACGCAAAACCTGTCCACGTGTAGTATAAGCCATTCTTAACTCTTAACTCTCTCATCGCCTCCACCACCTCGTTGGGCGAGTGAATGATGCCTCCGTTGCGGCCAAAGTGGGCAACGGGCAGGGTGTTGCCTACCGCAAGGAGCACATCTTCAATCATTTGTCCTGCACTCAGCTCCACGCACAGGATACCCTTGAGCTGCCCGGCCCGTGCTGCAAGCTGCTTGGCCGGAAAAGGGAACAGCGTGATGGGGCGAAATAGCCCCACCTTAACGCCTTCGGCGCGAAGGAGCTCTACCGCCTTCTGGCCAATGCGTGCCGAGATACCGTAGGCGGCTATCAGGTACTCGGCATCGCCGCAGAGCAGCTCCTCGTAGCGCACCTCTTTTTCGCGGATTTCGGCGTACTTGGCCTGAAGCTTTTGGTTGAACTTTTCGTGCCTCGCCGGGTCCAGGTCCAGCGAGGTAACGATGTTCCGGGCGCGGCCGGCCTTTCCGGTGGTTGCCCAGCTTCCGACATCCTTTAGCGCCTCCTCACGCGCACGGCGCGGGCGTTGGTCGCGCAGCTCCACCTTCTCCATCATTTGCCCGATAACGCCGTCGGCAAGAATCATTGCCGGGTTGCGGTACTTAAAGGCAAGGTCGAAGGCAAGGGATACAAAGTCGTGCATTTCCTGCACCGACGATGGCGCCAGCACAATCAGGTGAAAATCGCCGTGCCCTCCGCCCTTGGTGGCCATGAAGTAGTCGGCCTGCGAGGGCTGGATGGTGCCCAGCCCCGGGCCACCGCGCGACACGTTCACCACGAGGCAGGGCAGCTCTGCTCCCGCAAGGTACGACAGCGTCTCGGCCATAAGGCTGATGCCGGGGCTTGACGATGAGGTCATGGCTCGCTTGCCCGTGCTTGCCGCGCCGTACACCATGTTGATAGATGCAACCTCGCTCTCGGCTTGCAGCACAACCATGCCGGTGGTTTCCCACGGGCGCAGCGCCATCAGCGTTTCCATCACCTCCGATTGGGGCGTTATGGGGTATCCGAAGTAGGCATCGCAGCCGCAGCGCACAGCCGCCTCTGCGATAACCTCATTACCTTTCATCAAACGTAGCTCAGACATAATAACAATCAAGAATTTACCATTTGCTCACGCGCAGCAATTTTTACCTTGTAAACGGTAATCACGCTATCGGGGCACACCAGTGCACAGCTTGCGCAGCCTGTGCAGGCGTCGGGCTGGTGCATGTATGCGTAGCGGTAGCCCTTGCCGTTCACCTCCTGCGCAAGCGCTACTACCTTTGTGGGACACGATACTACGCAAACCTCGCATCCCTTGCATTTTTCGGTGTCTATTACTATTGCTCCTCTTACTTTTGCCATAAATTTTTTTAAAGCTGAAACTTTCAAATTACAAAGCGCTGCGCTACAGGATCATTCTCAAACCCTCGGCAACGATAAACCCGAGGTAGTTGCCCACGGCGTACCCCACTATGCCCACCGAAATGCCCACCAGCACTACCTGCCGGTTGCCTATGGCCGCCGCCACCGCCGGAACGAACGGGGGGGAGTTGATCAGCGCCGACGAGGATACCATGAACGTATCGGCGTCAACCTTTAGCAGCTTGCACAGCAAGGCGTGCAGGAGCAGCGTGCCGAACACGCTGTAGGCTACGTAGCCTGCAATGTAGTACATTTCGGTGTTGAGTAGCTGCGTAAAATCTACCATCGAGGCAATAGCCATGTTGAAGATGAGCACCAGAAACATGCCGATGTCAAACGAGTGGCGCAGCTTCCGCACCGGCTTGACGAAGGAGGCAGCAATGCTCAGCGTGGTGAGGGTAAGCATGAGGCAGGGCACGTTGATGCCGCCAAACAGCAGCAGCGATACGCCAATGGAGAGCAGCGCTACCACAACGGATAGCCCCAGCGATTTGAGCACTTGAAGCAGCTCGCGGCGCGAGCGCATGAAGGAGTAGCTGCCTTCGCCGGACGGCACGCTGACCGCGCTAACACCTTCGGCAAGCGGCTTGTACTTTGGCAGAAATTTGCGCAGCAGCGCCTTGCCTACCGAAAAAAGAAACAGCAGGTAAAAAAAGCACACCAGCATGTCGCTCGCCTGAAGCTGTATGAACGTGTTCTCCTGAGCTTTCAGGGCAAACTGTAGGGCTGCCATGTTGGGCGTACCTCCGGTTTCGACACCGGCTACCAAACCCGCAACTTTCCACATCTCCGATATGCGCGAATGGAAGATGAACGCTCCGGTAACCGTCATGCAGGCAGCAGCCGCCACCCCTGTCGCCAGGGCGCGGGTGGCGCCGCCAAGCTGCGACTTCAGGTGGCTGAGGTTGGACGAAAAAAGCATGAGCGGAATAGCAAACGGAATTACCAAATCGCAAACGGTGGATTGCAGCTTGCGCAGGCTTGCCAGCTGCTCGCCTTCGAGCGCCCCCGCCTGCACAAAAATCCAAATCGCCACAGCGAGCAGCACCCCCGCAAAATAGGCTGCGAGTACTTCCCCTATCTTCTGCACCGGCTTGAACCTCTTGCACAGCAGCAGAATCAGTATGGGCGTCGCTACGTACAGCAGCAGAAAAATGGTTGATAATAGCATGTAAAAAAAGCAGCTATAGAAGTTAAAAAGTTAAAGAAGTTAGCGTGCAAAGCCGAGAGATTCCTTATTCTACTTCACGCTCATGGCTTACAGGTTTTACACCCCCTGCTCCAGCATTGCCTGCGCCACCTTCATAAAACCTGCAATGTTGGCGCCTTTTACGTAGCTGATGTAGCCGTCGGGCTGGCGGCCGAACTTGAGGCAGGCTTCGTGGATGTTGCTCATAATTTGGTGCAGCTTACCGTCCACCTCCTCTTTTGTCCAGCTGTACTTCATGGCGTTCTGCGACATTTCCAGCCCCGACACCGATACGCCACCCGCGTTTGCGGCTTTACCGGGCGCAAACAGCAGCTTGTGCTCCGTAAATTCGTTGACAGCTTCCGGCGTACAGCCCATGTTCGATACCTCCGCCACGCACAGCGTTTTGTTTACAATCAGCATTTTTGCGTCGTCGCCGTTGAGCTCGTTCTGTATGGCGCAGGGCAGCGCAATGTCCACCTTCAGCTCCCACGGCTTTTTGCCGGCAATAAACCGTGCGCTTGTAAATTTCTCGGCATAGGGTGCCACCACGTCGTTGCACGAGTCGCGCAGCGTTACCATGTAGGCTATTTTTTCGGCATCCAGCCCCTGCTCGTCGTAGATGTATCCGTCTGGGCCGGAGATGGCTACCACCTTTGCGCCCAGCTCGGTTGCCTTGAGCGCTGCTCCCCACGCCACGTTGCCAAACCCCGAAATGGCGACGATTTTCCCCTTAATATCCATTTTTTGCAGCTGTAGCATGTGCTGCACAAAGTACACCGCTCCGAATCCCGTTGCCTCCGGCCGGATGAGCGAGCCGCCCCATCCCAAGCCTTTGCCCGTGAACACGCCGGTATTTTCGCGCGCCAGCTTTTTGTACCATCCGTACATGTAGCCTATTTCGCGTCCGGCCACGCCAATGTCGCCGGCGGGCACGTCGGTTTCTGCGCCAATGTGCCGCCACAGCTCTGTGATGTAGGCTTGGCAGAAGCGCATCACCTCGCCCTTTGATTTACCCTTAGGGCTAAAGTCAGCGCCACCTTTAGCGCCGCCCATCGGCAGAGTGGTGAGCGCATTTTTGAACGTTTGCTCAAAGCCCAGAAACTTGAGCGTTGACAGGGTTACCGACGGGTGAAACCGCACGCCGCCTTTGTAGGGGCCAAGAGCGTTGTTGAACTGCACGCGGTAGCCCGTGTTGACTTGCGTTTTGCCCTTGTCGTCGTGCCACACTACCTTAAACGTAAAAATACGGTCAGGCTCTACAAGGTTTTCGATGATGTTGGCCTCTTCAAACTCCGGGTGGCGATTGTAGACCTCCTCCACCGATTCGAGCACCTCCTGTACGGCTTGCAAATACTCGGCTTCGTGGCCATACTTAGCGCGAAGCCGGCTCATTACCTGTTCTACTTTCATGGTTGATTTTATAAGGGCAATAAAAAGCAAGAAACAATTGGATGCAAATATAGCCTTTTTTTGCGAACTCTGATTGCCTGGTAAGAAAAAATTGGGCAGACCTTAGCTTGACGCCAGCATTCAGCTCACTGCTGTCCATAGTACGCGCCAGGGCCGTGCTTGCGGTAAAAATGTTTTTTGACGAGTTCGGGGTTCATGTCGAGCTTAGGGTTGATGCCGTAGGAGAGGTAGGCCATCTTAGCTACCTGCTCCAGCACTACGGCGTTGTGCACAGCGTTGGCGGCATCCTTACCCCACGCAAAGGGGCCGTGGTTTTTTACCAGTGCCGCCGGCACGTGCTCCGGGTTAAGGCCCGCAAAGCGTTCTACGATTACCTTGCCGGTTTCGAGCTCGTAGGCACCGCTGATCTCTTTGTCGGTCATGGCGCGGGTGCAGGGGATGGCTTGGCTGAAGTAGTCGGCTTGGGTGGTGCCGATGCTGGGAATATCGCAGCCGGCTTGCGCCCATGCGGTGGCGTAGGTGGAGTGCGTATGCACAACGCCGCCCACCCCTTCAAACGCGCTGTACAGCGCAAGGTGCGTAGCGGTATCGCTCGACGGCTTGTACTTTCCCTCAACCACCTTTCCGCTGAGGTCTACCACCACCATATCTTCGGCCGCCATGCCGTCGTACCCCACCCCCGATGGCTTAATCGCCACAAGCCCCCGGCTGCGGTCGATGGCGCTTACGTTGCCCCACGTAAAAATTACCAGCCCGTGCTTCACAAGGTCGAGGTTGGCGCGAAAAACTGCGCGCTTGAGCTCTTCTAACATCATACTGTAACAGCTTGGATTTATGCGGCAAAAATACTGATTTTTTCTGATTTGTACAATAGAGATTATGTCAATTTAATTCCATGTCAAATTTTAATTTTTTCAAGGGGATGTGATGATACACGTTTTTCTATTGATATTAATCCCCTACGGGGGAACCGAAGCGTAGCGTAGCCCGGCTTAAATTAAAACGAATTGCTTTCATTTAATCAGCCGGTAGCGATAGTATTCTGCCAAATCCTGCCACCGATAGTATGGCCGCAAATCGCTTTTAACGGGCGGAACAAAAATTTCATTCTCATTATGCAGGATTTTCACGAGAACATCA
>JAIRMD010000189.1 GCA_031258915.1 Prevotellaceae bacterium | reverse complement strand
AAGGCGGGCATCTACTCCGAGGCGGGCGACAACACCTGCGGCTCCATCTGGGATGCCGATGCCTACGGCGTTGGCGTTGGCTTCTTCGGGCACGAGGAGCAGGATGCCCGGACTTTTTTCGACGAGTGGGGCTACGACTACATCAAGGTTGACTTCTGCGGCGCAGACCGGCAGAAGCTGGACGAAAAAGCGCAGTACACCCGCATTTGGAGGGCGATACAGAGCACCGCAAAGGCAAAGGCCGGCGGCGAAGTACGCCTCAACATCTGCCGCTGGGCGTTTCCCGGCACGTGGGTAGCGGAGGTAGGCGGCTCGTGGCGCATATCGGCCGACATCCGCAACAGCTTCAGCGGAGAGCAGAGCGGGCTGCCGGGCGTGCGCGATATTTTTGAGCAAAACCTCTACCTCGCCGCCTACGCCTCGCCCGGACGCTTCAACGACATGGACATGATGCAGGTGGGGCGCGGCATGACGGAGGACGAGGAGAAGAGCCACTTTGGCCTGTGGTGCATCATGAGCTCGCCGCTCATGGTAGGTTGCGACCTGCGCACCATCCCCCAAAGCACGCTCGACATTATTACCAACAGCGAGGTGATTGCCGTCAACCAGGATACGCTGGGGCTACAGGCGCAGGTGGTTAGCCGCTCGGGGCACCGCATTGTTGTGGCAAAGCCCGTAGAGGTGCGGCGCGGCGCTACGCGGGCTGTTGCCCTGTTCAACGGCGAGGATGCTCCGCAACTCCTGCGCATTACCTTCAAGGATGTGCAGCTGGGCGGGAAAGTCAAGGTGCGAGACCTGTGGACAAAAACCGACATCGGGCTGTTCAATGGCTACTACGAGGCGCTCGTGCCGGCGCACGGAACGGCCATGCTGCGGTTAGAGGGGCAGTCAACATTCGACAAGCTCTGCTACGAGGGCGAGTACGCCTTTATGAACGCTTACACGGCCATTAACAGCAGCTACAGCGGCGCGCGGGTAGAAGCCGCTTCGGATGCCGTTGCCTCGGGAGGGTACAGGATGAGCAGGCTGGGCGGCTCGCCCGAAAACTGGGCGGAGTTTCGCGATGTGTACGTTTCGCAGGGCGGAAAGTACGCCCTCAAGCTCTACTACTACTCCCCCGAAAGCCGCAGCCTGTCGGTGATTGTCAACGGCGCAGAGCGCCGCATGGCCAACCTTAACTCTGGCGGCGTCAGCAAGCGGGCCGAGGCGAGCATTGAGGTTGAGCTGCGGCAGGGCAGCAACGTAATCCGCTTAGCCAACCCCACCGGCAGGGCACCCGACGTTGACATGTTTGAGATAAAGCCGCTGTGAGAGCGGCGAAGCAAGCAGGTAAAAATGAAATGCTTCTCTACTTCACCTCCTCATAGTCCACGTATTCGCCTACGCTGTTGGGGATAACTTGTTCGGGGTTTGGGGGTTGCTCCTGCTTCGATGCTTTGCTGCCGCCACCACTTCTGCCAAAGGCGTTAAAGTCTGCCCCAAAGCGGTTTGCCATGCGCTTCACAAAAAAGCGCAGCGCGTACCTTCCGAGGTGGCGCATAAAGAATCCTGTAAAGAGGATAACCAAAAGTATGGTAACAAAGGCATCCAATGTTTTTTTAGCTAATTAGAATATCATCGGGCATCCACGCTAAAGCACGTGAGAAATCCGTTTTCGTCGCACACCAGCACGTTGTAGCTGCTGGGGCTGTTGCGCAGGTTATCCGCCAGCAGCGGCGCTACGGCGCTGCGGGGGAATCCGCTCTGCATGTCGCCGTTTTCGTCCATCAGGTAAACCATTTGCTCATTTTCCAGATACACGCCGTACAGGTTAAGGTCGGGTAGCGGCGAGAACATGTCCGGCGCCGCGTGCAGCGGATGGCTGAATGTGTGCGAGAATTTCAGCTTCAGGTTTGCCTCGTACACGCGCAGCTCCTTCTCGTCCGCCACTGCGTAGGCTGCCTTGCCGGCCGTGCCGAAGCAGCGAAAAAAGTGAAGCTCGCTCGGCTTTGGCTTTAGCGCTACGCGCTCAACGCTGCCGTCGAAGTAAATGTACGCCAGCTCGCCGGAAGAGGTGGTGGTAACCATGCGCACTACGCTGCCTTCGTGGTCAACCTCTGCGGCAATGCTGCTGTTGTAGGCAGGCGCAACGCTTTCGCGAAGGTGCGCCTGCTCCTCTCCCCTGCGGTTCAGGATGTAGGTGTTGCGGTTGTCGGCCACCACGATGTAGTCCCTGCTCTTGATGCGAATATGCTGCAGCGGCTGCATAATGGCGCCGAACGAAAGCGCCGGAGAGAAGCCCGTGAGCGGCTTTCCGAGGCGCTCGTAGGGCTGGATTTTTCCGTCCTTGCACGGCACAAAGTAGCGGTAGTCGCGCGAGTGGTCGTAGTCAAAAACGGCCACAGGAGCCGAAGCTGGCAGCTTCAAGCTAATGGGGAAGCCGTCAACGTCGCGCCCCAGCCGGTCAACGATGTAGAGCTTGGTACGGGTGTTGAACAGCAGCTGCAGCTTGTTGTTTTTCAGGTAGTCAATCTGTAGTATGCGCCCCATGACAGGCTCGCCTATAGCCTTTTTCCACAGCAAAACGCCTTGGTTGTCGAGCAGGTAAACCGTATTCTGAATGTCTTGCGCCAGAATTTCTTTTTGCTTTGTTCGGTGGTTTTTTACCACCCAGGGCGCTGCCCTCAGGGGCGCTTCGAGCTTCACCTCGAAGTCCGTAGCCATACCCTGCGAGCGCTGCTTTTCCTCCGTTCTTGAGGCCGTTTTCAGGAAAGCGTTGCAGTAAACCTTACTGCTCATGGCGCGCAGCTGCAGCCCCACGCACTGAAATGCAGCGAGCAGCGGCGATTCTTTCAGGCTGCTTTGCAGCGCGGGTTTGAGCAGGCTAAGCGCTACAGCGTCAGATTTTGAAGGGTTGACGTAGATGAGCATGTTCGATTCGGTTGCCGTATAGTCGCTGAGGTTTACTGTTTGCGCAAGCGTTTTTTTAAGCATAGCCAGCAGCGCAAAATCCTTTATCGCCGCAGGCGACGGCGAGTAAACGAGGTAGTCGCCAATAAAGGTAAGGTAGGTGTCCTCGCACTGTGCAAACAGGCTGCCCTGTAGGGCGGCAATAAGCCCCGGCGCGGGGTTGCGGTAGATAGTGAGCGGCTCGCCGTTGCTCATTCTTTCTGTTTTCACGTAGCTGTCGGCTTGCCTGCCCTCAGCCTTGGCGGCGTACGCTATTTTGGCTTCTACGGCGCTGAGGGCAGCGTCGGCCTTGCTCGATTTTACCACCAAAAACCACGTGGATGCCATCTCCATGTCGGCAATGGGTACCCGCGCAAGCGTAAGCTCGGAGGGGTGCAGCTCGGCAAAAAAGCTGGCGGCATCCACGCCTGTTTTTTTGCGGAGCTGGTTGAGCTGTTCTCTGCGCTGCGCATTGCCGGTCTGCTGATGCTCGCGAAATTTGTTGTAGCCCAGCAGCAGCTGCTTTACGTCGGTTATCCCCATGCACAGCGCACCGTCGGTGGCGCGTGGAAGAACGTCAAAGGTGGTGAGCTTTTTGCTGCTTTGGCCGGATAGCATCGAAAAGTAGGAGTCCTGAAAATTGTCGGAAAATAAAAATCCGTTGAGCAGCACAGCGTCGGCGTGCAGCGTAGCGTCAAGCACCATGAAGCTGCCGAGCTGCTTCAAAAAGTTCAGCGGCTTGGCGTACGCCCCGTTCAGGTATGCCGTCAGCAGGCGCGGCAGCTGCTGGTGGTTGATGTACAGGTTAAGGTCTACGTGAGCGCCAGCCGTTTGCGCGGCCTGCACAAAAGCCGGGTTGTCTGCCAGCGAAGCCGGCGATTTAGCCTGCCGTATAGCCATCTCCACCAGCACGCGCGAGGCGCTCACCACCAGCACGCGGCGCACCACCGCAGCATGAAACACCTCTACCTTGTCGCGCCGGAACGTGAGGATTTTCTCGTCGTCGTACGGCTGCTCTGTTACGGCGTAGCCGTCCGATTCCAGCAGCGGAACGAGCTGCTTTACGTTGCTCAGGTACAAATTTTCGGGCAGGTTAAGCGAGTATAAAAAGGATAAATCTTTGCTGAATACGTGCGCCGAAATCCAGATGGGCTGCTGGCTAAGGTCGTCCACCGTGGCGTTTTTTCCGGCCATCGTATCCACCACGTACAGCAGCACCCGGCTTAGGTTGCCGGCGGCGGCATCGCTGCGCATCAGCAGCGCCAGCTCGCTCTCAGAGTTTACCTTGCGCGTAAGCTTGCTGAGGTCGTTCACGCGAAGCGCAAACGTGGCGTCGGCAGGAATGGCACGCATGGCATCCATGCTGTTCCGCTTTTCGCTTTCGCGGATAAAAAAGTAAAGCCACACCCCCAGGCACAGCGCCACCAAAAGCGTTGCTGTAAAAACGATTTTGTTGCTAAAGAAATGAATAAGCCCGCTCATATATAAAACCGGCAGCCAACCGTGAACTGCTATGCCTGCTTTTTTGAGGCGTTTGCGCGGTTTTGCCGTTGACAATTAAAAAATACCTACCTTTGCAGCTGCTATGCCAAAAAAAGGATGCGTGTAGCCTGTACGCTGCAGGCGGCTACTTGCCAAGGTTGCTTAGTTAGAATGCTGGAGCAAAAGTAGCGATATTCGGAGGCAAAATTAGGCTGGGGTAATTTGCTACAAGTTAAATATTCGTAAATGGAGGTGAACGAAAAATACATGCGCGAGGCGCTGCGCGAGGCGCTGCTTGCCGCCGACAAGGATGAGGCACCGGTGGGGGCAGTGGTGGTGCACGGCAACCGCATTATTGCACGCGCGCACAACCTCGTCGAAGCACTCTGCGACGCCACAGCGCACGCCGAAATGCAGGCGATTACTGCGGCAGCGAATTTTATCGGCGGAAAATACCTGACCGATTGCACGCTGTACGTAACCGTAGAGCCGTGCCCCATGTGCGCCGGCGCGTGCTACTGGGCGCAGGTAGGGCAGCTGGTGTATGGCGCTGCCGACCCTAAGCGCGGATATTCGTTGCTCCAGCAAAACCTGCTGCACCCCAAAGCGAAGGTGGTGCAAGGGCTGCTCGCCGATGAGTGCGGCAGGCTGCTGAGCGATTTTTTTAAAAAGAAAAGGCGATAAACCTCCCAGAATATGCTAAATCGCCGAAAAGTAATTGCTACACGTGGTAAAAATTAAGTTGACATGAAGCTTTGGAGTAAAGGAGCAGAACCCGATCTGCTGGTCGAAAAGTTTACCGTAGGTAAAGACCGCGAGCTCGACTTGCAGCTTGCCAAGCATGATGTGGCAGGCAGCATGGCGCACATCAAAATGCTGCAAAGCATAGGGCTGCTGACCTCCGAAGAGCAGCGCACGCTGCTCCTCGGCTTAGAGCAGATTGCGCAGGATATTGCTGCCGGAAAGTTCGCCATCGACCCCAGCGTAGAAGATGTACATTCTCAGGTAGAGCTGCTCCTCACGCAGCGGCTGGGCGAGGTGGGCAAAAAAATCCACGCCGGACGGTCGCGCAACGATCAGGTGCTGGTTGACCTGAAGCTCTTTTTCCGCGAAGAAATACGCCGCATAGCCTCCGCTGTACAGGCGCTTTTTGGTACGCTCATTGCGCTAAGCGAAAAGCATAAAGGTACGCTGATGCCGGGCTATACGCACCTGCAAATAGCCATGCCCTCCTCGTTTGGGCTGTGGTTTGGCGCCTACGCCGAGAGCCTGACGGATGACGTACAGCTGCTGGCAGCAGCGTACAAAATTGCCAACCAAAATCCCTTGGGGTCGGCGGCCGGCTACGGCAGCTCTTTTCCGCTCAACCGCGCCATGACTACAGCGCTGCTGGGCTTCGACGATTTGCACTACAACGTGATTGCGGCGCAGATGAGCCGCGGCAAAACCGAGCGTGCGCTTGCTGCGGCCATGTCCGCCGTAGCCGCTACCGTAGGGCGCTTTGCTATGGATGTATGCCTGTACATGAGCCAAAACTTTGGCTTCATCACCTTCCCCGACGCGCTCACCACAGGATCAAGCATCATGCCGCACAAGAAAAACCCCGACGTGTTTGAGCTCATTCGCGGCA
>JAIRMD010000245.1 GCA_031258915.1 Prevotellaceae bacterium | reverse complement strand
TGCGTGCCGTAGCCCACCACCACTACCTCCTCGATGTAGCTCACGTCTTCGGTGAGCAGCACGCGCAGCGGAGCGTCGAGGTCGTACACCTCCACCTCCTGCGAGGCGTAGCCCACCATGCTCACAACGATGGTAACGGGTAACGATGCGCCCGTGTGGATGGAAAACCTTCCGCTGGGGTCGGTGCTTGCGCCCACCGTGCTCTGCGGGATGGCCACCAGCGCGCCCGCAATGGGCTTGCCCGTCCGGTCGTCGGCCACCGTGCCGCTGACCTCCACGGCGAGCGCCGACTTTGCGCAGAGCGGCAGCGCAAGCGCGAAGATTTTGCGCAGAAGCGCGGCGCTTCCAAAATATTTTTGTAGCTTTGTCACGAGTAATTTTTTTACTTGACGCTTCCTCAACCAATTTGCCAAGCGGACGGGGAAGCGTCTTTTCTATAGAATACGAATTGCGAGTAACGACTTTTGTTGCGCCCCCGCAGGGGGGCGCAACAAAAGAGGGGTACCCCTCTTTTGCTTTTTTTTATTTTTCGGCCGAGCAAGACTTTTGCGAAGTGAGCGGCGCGCGAAAATTTAAAAAGTCATGGCCAGCTGCGTAGGCAGCTTTGCCGCCCGTACGCTCACCAAAAATTGACGGTGCAAAGGTAGGGGGTAAAATCGAATTGCAAATACCATAAACGTGGTATTTTTTTACCGTACTACGTATTTGGGGAAAGTGTTAGGGATTGAAATCGGAGCTACCCTCTCCCTCACTCTCCAATAATTTTTCGGAGCTACCCTCTCCCTCACTCTCCAATAATTTTTACGAGCACCCGCTTTGGGCGGAGGCCATCGAACTCGCCGTAAAAAATTTGCTCCCACGTGCCGAAGTCGAGCTTACCGTTGGTAACAGCCACTACCACCTCGCGCCCCATGACGGTGCGCTTGATGTGGGCATCGGCGTTGTCTTCGGCGCCGTTGTGGCGGTACTGCGAGTAGGGTTTTTCTGGCGCCAGCTTCTCAAGCCACACCTCAAAATCGTGGTGCAGCCCCAGCTCATCGTCGTTGATGAATACGCTGGCGGTGATGTGCATGGCGTTGCACAGCAACAAACCCTCCCTGATGCCGCTTTCGCGCAGGCAATCCTCTACCTGCTTTGTAATGTTGATGAGCTGTCGACGGCGCGGCACCTCAAATGTTAGCGTTTTGCGGAATGACTTCATTAGTTAGTAATTACGAGTTAGGAAATACGAAACAAATGCTCAATTTTCAGTACAAAGTGGCGGCATCACAGTAGAATTGCTGTCGGGCAAAAAAATCATCTATGCCGCTATTTTTTTCACGAGCTTCGCCACTGCGTCGGCAATGCTCGGCTCCACGCCGAGCAGCCGGATGAACTCGCTGCCGATGATGGCGCCGTTGGCGTTGGCAAATGCTGCGTCGAGGGTGGCTTTGTTGGATATTCCGAAGCCTATCAGGCGGGGGTTGCGGAGCTTCATGCCGTCAATCCGGCGGAAGTAGGCGAGCGTGTTTTCGTCAAAGCGGTCTTTTGCGCCGGTGGTGGATGCGGTTGATACCATGTAGATAAACCCTGACGTGTTGTCGTCAATCAGGCGCACGCGCTCCTCCGACGTTTCGGGGGTGATCAGCATGATGAAGCGCACGCCGTACTTGTCGCCCAGCGCCTTGAAGCGCTCCATGTAGTCCTTGAAGGGCAGGTCGGGAATGATGATGCCATCGATGCCCACCTCGCTGCACCGGCGGCAGAATTCTTCTACCCCAAGCTGCATTACCGGGTTGAGGTAGCCCATCATGACGAGCGGCAGCGAAACGCTGCTGCGAATACCCTCGAGCTGCGAAAAGAGCTTGCGCAGGGTCATTCCGTTTTTCAGGGCAGCAGCCCCGCTTTGCTGAATGACCGGCCCGTCGGCCATGGGGTCGGAGAAGGGAATGCCAACCTCCGCCATATCTGCTCCCTGCGCGGCGAGCTCGCGAATAATGCTCACCGTGTCGTCCAGCTGCGGGTAGCCGGCCGTGAAATATACGGACAGGATGCTGCGGCGCTTGGCGGCAAAGAGCTTGTCTATTCTGTTTGTCATGTTGCTATGTTTGTTGTGTTGCTATGTTTGCTGTGTTTTGCGCTTTCTGCTTCGCCGACGTTATCTTGCCCGGAGTAACCCGCGTGGGGTTGGCGAAACGGCTGATTTTTACTTGATTACACGCATTTTGAAGTTTTTGCACTGCAACAGTGCATAATGTTAGGATAATTGCACCGTTGCAGTGCAGTTTGCGTCAGCTATTTTATTTTTAGTACATTAGCCCAAATTGCCATAGGGGAATTACGTTGGCGTAGCCAATTTCGATATTATCCCTCACCAAAAAACCATTTTCTACGCCCTGCAGCTGCTTTTGCCCCTTGCTTTTACCGCCTACTTCAAATGTCATTCCGTCAACTTCAAAGTCGGATGTGCGCGAGGCAAATGTTTCGTATTTTTCGGCTGCCTGGTTGAAAAAGAAAGTTTCTCTAACGTTGCCAACGTTGGGCTGCTCGTCGGAAAGCGCGTATAGCAGGTTGGTGTTTTCGAGGTAGATTTTGTTCACTTTACTCAACCCGCGTATGCCGCCCGCCGCGTCCCGCAGCTGGGCAATAAGCCCCGCTTCTTCGATAAATAAGCAGTAGTCGGCAATGTTGTTGCGGCTTGCGCCCAATGCAGCAGAAATTTTGCTGAAGTTGGGTTTGAAAGGTACACTTTTGGCTATCAGCACCATCAGCTGCTTCAGCTTGCGGCCTGTAGCCACATTCATACCGGCATACTGCGGAATATCAACCTCCAGAGTCTTGGCCACAATTTGCCGTAAACGAATGGCGAAAGCGCTATCCGTAGCAAAAGGATAGTAACCTCGCCGCAAGTAATCCTCAAACAAGGGGAGCGGATGTTCAAGTTCGGGAATTGTTGGTTTGTGGTCAATAATTTGCTGCAAGCTGAATGGTTGCGCCTCAATTCCGTGAAACATTTTCAGGTATTCGCGAAACGATAAGCCTTTCATCTTATACATCACTGCACGGCGGCTCAAATCGGCTGCACCCTTGTTAACGTCAAGGATAGACGAACCCGTAAAAACGACTTTCAGCTTTGGAAAATAGTCGTAAATCAGCTTTAATTCTTGAGCCCAGCCCGTGTACTTGTGAATCTCATCTACAAAAAACTGCTTCCCTCCCCTTTTTACGAACAGCTCTGCCAAATCCAGCAGCTTGTGGTTGGTAAAGTAGAGGTCTTCGGCGGTAACGTAGAGCGTTTCCTCAGCGTTGAGCTCCTTTTTGATGTACTGCAAAATCAGCGTTGTTTTGCCAACGCCACGCGCTCCGGTAATGCCCAGCATACGGCTGCTCCAGCTGATGCTCGAATAAATATAACGCTGAAAATCAACGTTTACATC
>JAIRMD010000087.1 GCA_031258915.1 Prevotellaceae bacterium | reverse complement strand
AAGAGGCCGTTACCCTCGCTTTTGCCCATTTTGCCGCTGCCGTCAAGCCCCGGAATCTTGATGAGGTCGCTGCCAAAGCTGCAGGCGGCGGGCTCGGGGAAGAGGTTTTGTCCGTACATGCTGTTGAAGCGGCGGGCGTACACGCGGGTTATCTCCAGATGCTGCTCCTGATCCTTGCCTACCGGCACCTTGTGCGCTCGGTGTATGAGGATGTCGGTTGCCATGAGGACGGGGTAGGTGAGCAGGCCGGCGCTCACGTTCTGCGGGTGCTTGCGCACCTTTTCCTTGAACGATGCCGTGCGCTCCAGCTCGCCCACGTAGGCCAGCATGTTGAGCAGCACGTACATTTCCGACACCTCGGGGATGTCGCTTTGTACGTACAGCGTACACTTTTCGGGGTCTAAGCCTGCCGCTAAGTATTCTGCCAAAATTTGGCGCACGTTGCCGTGGAGGTCTGCCGCGTTGGGGTGCGTAGTGAGCGAGTGCAGGTTGGCGATAAAGAAGAAGCACCTGCTGCTTTCCTGCATTTTTACAAAGCTGCGCAGCGCACCGTAGTAGTTACCCAAGTGCAGGGTGCCGGTAGAGCGTATGCCGCTAAGAACTGTTTCCATTTGTTTTTTTGAGTTTTGATTTTTTGGGCTTTTACTGCAGGCTCACCGCTACGCTGTCCTTTGCCTCGTTGACGGTTACGGCTATTTTCCGCTCCTCCTTGCTGCCGTTGCCGCCGTTGCTGATGATAGCTTCGGAGATGTTGTCTTCGAGGTGGCGCTGAATGGCACGCTTGAGCGGGCGTGCGCCGAACTCTATATCGTAGCCTTTGTCGGCAATAAAATCTTTGGCTTCCTGCGAAACCTCTATGGTGCAGCTCATCTTCGCGAGCCGGCCTACCAAATCCCGCAGCTCGATGTCGATGATTTTGCAGATATCATCCTTGCTCAGCGCGTTGAAGGTAATCACTTCGTCCACGCGGTTGATGAACTCCGGCGTGAAGGTGCGCTTGAGCGCCTTTTGGATGATACCCTTGGCCTTTTCGTTGATGTCAGCCGCGCTCTGCTCGGTGGCAAAGCCAATGCCCTTGCCGAAGTCCTTCACCTCGCGCGAGCCTATGTTGGAGGTGATGATGATGATGGTATTCTTGAAGTCGACCTTGCGCCCGAGGCTATCGGTAAGGTGCCCTTCGTCGAGCACCTGCAGCAAGAGGTTGAACACATCGTGGTGCGCCTTTTCTATTTCGTCGAGCAGCACTACGGAGTAGGGTTTTCGGCGCACCTTTTCGGTCAGCAGGCCGCCCTCCTCGTAGCCCACGTATCCGGGAGGCGCGCCCACCAGCCGGCTCACCGAAAACTTCTCCATGTACTCGCTCATGTCGATGCGGATAAGGTTGTCGGCGGCGTCGAACAGGTATTTTGCCAGCACCTTTGCCAGCAGCGTTTTTCCTACACCTGTGGGGCCTAAGAAAATGAAAGAGCCGATGGGCTTGTTGGGGTCTTTCAAGCCTGTGCGGTTTCGCTGGATAGCTTTCACCACCTTTTCCACCGCTTCGTCCTGCCCAATCACGCTTCCCTTTATGGTTTCTCCCATTTTGAGCAGCTTCTCCCCTTCGGCTTGCGCCACCCGCTGCACGGGCACGTTGGTCATCATGGACACCACCTCAGCCACCTTTTCCTCGTCCACCACCTCGCGGTTCTCCGTGAGGTTGCTTTGCCATCTTTTCTGGGCCGCTTCCAGCCGTTCTTGCAGCTGGCGCTCTTTATCGCGGTGAGCTGCCGCAAGCTCAAAGTTCTGCTTGGTTACGGCGATTTTTTTCTCCTTGCCTACAGCTTCCAGCGTTTTCTCCAGCTCCGTAATTTCTTCCGGCACAGAGATGTTGGAAAGGTGCACGCGCGACCCGGCTTCGTCTAAGGCATCCACTGCCTTGTCCGGCAGGTAGCGCTCCGAGACGTAGCGCTGGGTGAGCAGCACGCAGGCGCGAATGGCGTCGGTCGTGTAGGTTACGTTGTGGTGGTCTTCGTAGCGCTCCTTTATGTTGTTCAGGATTTCAATCGTCTCATCTACGGTAGTAGGCTCCACCATGATGCGCTGGAAGCGCCGCTCCAGCGCGCCGTCTCTTTCGATGTACTCGCGGTATTCGTTGAGCGTTGTTGCCCCCACGCACTGTATTTCGCCGCGAGCCAGCGCAGGCTTTAGCATGTTGGCGGCGTCGAGCGCGCCGGAGGCGCCGCCGGCGCCGATGAGCGTGTGGATTTCGTCGATGAACAGAATGATGTGCGAATTTTTTTGCAGCTCGTTCAGGACCGCTTTCATGCGCTCCTCAAACTGCCCCCGGTATTTTGTTCCTGCCACCACAGCGCCTATGTCCAGCGTTACTACCCGCTTCCCGAAGAGCACGCGCGAAACCTGCTTGTGGGCAATGCGCAGCGCCAAGCCTTCTACGATGGCGCTTTTCCCCACGCCGGGCTCGCCGATAAGGATAGGGTTGTTTTTTTTGCGGCGGCTAAGGATTTGCGCCAGCCTGTCAATCTCCTTCTCGCGACCCACTACCGGATCGAGCAGGTTTTTTTCGGCAGCCTTGGTTAAGTCTGTGCCGTAGTTGTCGAGCGCTGGGGTGTCCGACATTACCTTGCCGCCTACCTTTTGGTGATGTGGCAAAGCGCGGTGAGGAGGCGCAAATGGCGTGCTGGCGAACCTCAAGCCACCGTCGTCGTCGTCGTCATCGTCATCATCGTCATCATCATCGTCGTCGTCGTCGTCATCATCACTGTTGTTGTTGTTGTTGGGGGCGTAACCGCTTACGCTTTCGTCAAACAATCCGCCATCCTTGCCGGAGCAAGCGCTTACCACCTTTTGGTAATCGACATTTTGGCTGTGAAGCAGCTGGGTTACAACGCTCGATTCTTCTTTGAGGATGGCCAGCAGCAGGTGGATAACATCAACTTTGGGAGCCTTTAGCGCAAGCGCTTCGAGGTGCTGCATTTTCAGCGCACGCTCTACCGATTTGTAAAATACGAGCTTGTCATTGTCCCTTATGCTCAGCTCTTCTTGGCTTCGGATTTTCTTCTCAATAGCCCCTTTCAGGCGCTTAAAGTTTACTTTAAGCGAAGAGAGCACGTCAGCGGCCGAGTTGTTGCCATCGCGCAGAATGGCGAGCACGAGGTGCTCCGTGCCGATAGCAGAGTTTCCCAGGCGCAAGGCTTCCTCCTTGCTAAGGTTGATTATCTCGGTCAACTTTTCTGTAGAATTTGTATTCATTTAGTAGCTATGTAGTTAAATTATTCGACAGTAAAAAAATGTTTTTGGTAGCAGCAGCAGCGGCTTCATGCC
>JAIRMD010000009.1 GCA_031258915.1 Prevotellaceae bacterium | reverse complement strand
CTTGCCCGTACAATGCGTGCGTGCCTTGCCCGCACAGCGCGTACGCGCAATCAGCAAGGGCAAGATGTACGCTGCCCCCTACGCCGCTTTCGGGTAAGCTGCCCAAAAACTTTTCGCTCCGGAATGAAGCTTGTTTCGTCATGCTTTTAATCAATTCTACAAACGCTGAGTTTTTTTACTGCGCAAAGGTAGTAAAAAATATCACAGCACAAAATACCACAACACAAAATGCAGGGTGCATTTTTTATGCGAGCTACGAATTGCCGCTATTCATAGCTCATAATTCATAACTCATAATTCTCTCTACGTGTACATGTTGACAATAGCCTCGTAGAGCTCTTGCTTGCCGCTGATTTGTGCAGGTTCATCGCCTTTGGCTTTTGCGTAGGCCGCAATATCCTCCAGCGATAGCTTTCCTTCCTCAAACTCTTTTCCTTTTCCCGCATCGAACGAGGCGTATCTGTCGCTCAGCATTTTTTTGTATGGCGATTGCTCGAGGATGTCGGCGGCGCTCACCAGCGCGCGCGCAAAGGCATCAATTCCGGCAACGTGGGCAACAAAAATATCCTCCGGATCGGTGGAGCTGCGGCGCGTTTTAGCGTCGAAGTTTGTGCCGCCCACCAGCCCTCCGCTCTGCAAAATCACCAGCATTGCCTGCGTGAGCTCGTAGGCGTCGATTGGGAACTGGTCGGTGTCCCAGCCGTTTTGGTAGTCCCCGCGGTTGGCGTCGATAGATCCGAGCAGCCCGGCATCGGCAGCGCACTGCAGCTCGTGCTCAAACGTATGGCCGGCGAGTGTTGCGTGGTTTACCTCAATGTTGAGCTTGAAGTCTTTGTCCAGCTCGTGCGCACGCAAAAATCCTATCACCGTTTCCGCGTCCACGTCGTACTGGTGCTTCGTCGGCTCCATTGGCTTTGGCTCAATGAGGAACGTTCCCGTGAACCCCTTTGCGCGGGCGTAGTCGCGTGCTTTGGCCAGGAATGTTGCCAGGTGCTCCTTTTCGCGCTTCATCTGCGTGTTGAGCAGGGTAGAGTACCCTTCGCGTCCGCCCCAGAACACGTAGCACTGTCCACCCAGCTCGATGGTAGCGTCGATGGCGTTTTTTATTTGCACGGCGGCGCGCGCCACCGCATCGAAGTCGGGGTTGGTGGCGGCGCCGTTCATGTAGCGCTTGTGGCTGAAAACGTTGGCCGTTCCCCACAGCAGCTTAATGCCCGTTTCGGCTTGCCGCTGCTTGGCGTAGGCAACAATCGCCTTCATGTTTGCCTCGTACTCCTCAATGGTTTTCCCCTCGTCAACCAAATCCACGTCGTGGAAGCAGTAGTACTCGATGCCGATTTTTTGCATCAGCTCAAAGCCTGCATCCAAGCGCTGCTTTGCAGCCTCCAGCGGCGAGGCTGCGCCCTGCGTCCATGGGAAAGTCTTTGTTCCCGGCCCGAATGGGTCGCCGCCTTCCGCGCAAAGCGTGTGCCACCACGCCATAGAGAACTTGAACCAGTCCTTCATTTTGCGACCATACACTACTTTTTCTGCGTCGTAGTAGCGAAACGCCAGCGGATTTCTGCTGCCTTTGCCTTCAAACTTAATTTTCCCGATTTGCGGGAAGTACACTTTTTGTTCCATAGTTTTTTGATTTTTTTAAGGTGAATGAAAAATAGCTGTGAGCCATGAATTATAAATAATGAATATTATATTTGCTGATTATCAATTAAGTATGTGAAGAAATACTTCATACTTCATACCTCATAGCGCCCCAAGCGTTCCGCCCACCTCTCATAGGCCTCCACGCTTGCCTTCGCGCTTTTCTCCTCCGGCGTAACGGTTGCTATTTTTTTCAGCGAAGCAAATGCCTCCGCTTCGGTTTTGTAGAAGCCCGCGCCTATTCCGGCGCCGCGGGCAGCGCCGGTGGCGCCGTCGGTGTTGTAGAGCTCAATGGTAGCGCCCGTAACGTTTGATAAGGTTTGCCGGAACACGGGGCTTAGGAACAGGTTGGCGTGCCCGGCGCGGATGGTTTTTGTTTCGATACCCATCTTGTTCATAAGGTCCATGCCGTACTTGAAGGCAAACGCCACCCCCTCGTGCGCCGCCCGTATCAGGTGCGCCTTTCGGTGCCGGATAAAGTTCAGGCCGTGAATGGAGCATCCGGGTTCGCGGTTGCAGAGCGCACGCTCCGCCCCGTTGCCGAATGGGATTATGCTTACCCCGTCGCAGCCCGCCGGCACGCTCATTGCCAGCTCGTTCATTTCGGCGTACCCCGCGCCTTCGGGGGCTACGCTATTCTTCATCCACGCGTTGAGGATGGCGGCACCGTTGATGCAGAGCAGCACGCCCACGCGCGTTTGCCTGTCGCTGTGGTTCACGTGGGCAAAAGAGTTTACGCGCGACAGCTCGTCGCACTTTGCCTCTCCGTTTACGCCGTAAACCACGCCCGACGTTCCCGCCGTTGCCGCCACCTCGCCTGGGTGCAGCACGTTGAGCGAGAGTGCGTTGTTTGGCTGGTCGCCGGCGCGGTAGGTTACCGGGGTGCCGGCGGCAAGCCCCAGCTCGCGGGCTGCGGCATCGGTCACGTAGCCCTGCACGCCAAATGTGGGGACGATTTCCGGTATTAATCCTGCGTCGAACCCGAAGTAGTCGTAGAGAAATTTCGCAGGGGCGTTGGCCGTAAAATCCCACGCCACCCCCTCCGATAGCCCCGATGCGGTGGTGCAGGCGCGCCCTGTGAGGCGCATCGCTGCGTAGTCGCCCGGCAGCATGTAGTACTTAGCGCGGGCGTAGCAGTCCGGCTCACACTCTTTTACCCAGGCCAGCTTTGCGAGGGTAAAGTTACCCGGCGAGTTGAGCAGGCGGCGCAGGCACTTCTCCTGCCCTACTTCCCGAAATGCCTTTTCGCCGTACGGCGCTGCGCGGCTATCGCACCAGATGATGGCATCGCGGACGACGTTGAGCTTTTCGTCCACCAGCGTCAGCCCGTGCATCTGGTAGGATATGCCGATTGCCCCAACCTCGCTGGGCTTTACCTTTGCAGCGGCAATAGCGGCTTGCACGGCCAGCTTTAGGTTTGCCCACCAGCTTTCCGGATTTTGCTCCGCCCACCCCAGCTTTTCCGCCTTTATTTCCATTTCTTCTTTTGGAAAAAATGCGCCGGCAAGCGCCTCTCCGGTTTGAGCGTCCACCAAGCTCGCCTTAACGGACGAGCTGCCAATGTCAATGCCAAGTGTTTTCATTGTAGATTGTAGATTTCATGTTCCTAATTTCCGATTTAAGCGCTACCTATACACGAAGTTGAGCTTGAGAATTTTTTTGTTTTCGCGCTTGTATATTTTTCTGTCAAAAAAGTAGTACTGCGCCGGCTTGTGCGGCACGCCCTCCTCACATTTTCCCGCCGGCAGCACGTACTCGAGCGAGAGTATTTTTTTGCGGAAGTTGCGGTTGTCTATTTCAACGTCGAGCACCGTTTCGTAGAGCTTTTGCAGCTGCTTTAGGGTAAATTTTCGCGGCAAAAACTCAAAAGCAATAGGCTCCTGCTGAAAGAGCTGTATGAGGTAGTCTATTGCGGTAACGAGTATTTTGTTGTGGTCGAGCGCGAGCCGCCGCACGTGGCCCAGCTCTGCCCACTCGCCGCCCTTGCGCTTGGAGTAGTGCATGAGCTTTTCGTCGAGCTTTACCAGCGCAAAAAAACCCACCGTAAGCACCCTCGAGAGCGACACACCGTAGAAGGTGTTTATCCACCTCAACTCGCTGCCCCGCACGCGCTGCGGGTCTGAGAATACCTCCATCTGCTTGAGGTAGATGCTGCGCACCCCTATCAGCTCGCGCATAACGCGGCTGGCGGCGCTCGGCAAATCTTCGCAGTCGGATATTAGGCTGCCCGGCAGCTTGAGGTCTTCTGTCTCTTCGCCCGAGGGCAGCGTGTGGTGCCGGTGCACCAAAAGCACGCGCAAGGCGCTACCGTCGAACCCAAAAACCGTGCAATCAACCGAAATTGCCTGATTGTCGTATGTTAAGTTGGGGTTGCCCATCCAGCAAGTATTTTTACAAAGGTAGGCGATATGTCCGGTATTCAATGAAGCAGGGTACTTTTTACGCTAAGTAATTTTCATAAAACAATTGTAATGAGTCAATTACATATCGTTTTTGGGCATATAAAAAGAGCTAAAAAATACGTTATTCCCCTGATAAATGTATAAAATGAAAGCAGCATACCGTCAATAAAGTAAAAAGCTGCGCTTACCTGCTGAATCTGCGCCGTCTGCGCGCTAATAATCTTTTGGTGCAGCCCCTTTTTTTAGTACCTTTACGGCACACAAAAACCTAAATATGCTCAGCAGAAGAAAGCCCGAATGGCTAAAGATAAAGATTCCGCAGGGAAGCCTCTCCCTGCATGTTGGCGAGGTTGTGCGCACCCACCGGCTGCATACCATCTGCGCCAGCGGCTTGTGCCCCAACCAGGGCGAGTGCTGGGCGCGCGGCACGGCAACTTTCATGGTTGGAGGCGATACGTGCACCCGCTCCTGCAAGTTTTGCCACGTAAAAACGGGACGGCCTGCGCCGTTAGACCCCAACGAGCCTGAAAATGTTGCCCGCTCGGTGAAGCTGCTGCGGCTGCGCCACGCCGTAATCACCTCTGTCGACAGGGATGACTTGCCGGATTTGGGTGCGCAGCACTGGGTGAAGGTCATACAGGCGGTAAAGGCCGAGAATCCCGGTACCACCATGGAGGCACTCATTCCCGATTTTCAGGGAAAAAAGGAACTGGTAAGCCTGATTTTGGAGGCTCGCCCGGAGGTAGTATCGCACAACCTCGAGACCGTTCGTCGCCTCTCCCGAAGCATCCGCAGCCGGGCAACGTACGAGACATCGCTGGAGGTTATCCGGCAGGTTGCCGCATCGGGCATAACGGCCAAGTCGGGCATCATGCTGGGGCTTGGAGAAGCGCGGGAGGAAATCATCGAAACCATGGACGACCTGCGGCAGGCGGGGTGCAGCGTGATGACCATCGGGCAGTACCTCCAACCCTCTAAGGCCAACGTAGCCGTGGCGGAGTACGTACCACCGGAAGCGTTTGAGGAGTACGGCAGGATAGGCAAGGAAAAAGGCTTTGCGCACGTGGAGAGCGGTCCTTTGGTGAGGTCGAGCTACCACGCGGACGAGCAGGTGGGAGGCGCTTGGGACAATTTGAAGCCGGAAGCATGGTAAAGGTAGGATGGATAGATCTACGCGCTATGGGCTACCGTGAGGCATGGCAGCTTCAGGAATCCTTGCTGGAGAAGCTGCAGGAGGGAACGCCGGCGGAGCAAGCTCAAGCGGGCTACCTCCTGCTGGTGGAGCATCCGCACGTATACACGCTGGGGCGAAACGGCAAGCCGGCGAACATGCTGGCGAGCGCAGCCCGGCTGCAGGCAATTCAGGCCGAGGTGATTGCGGTAAATAGGGGAGGCGATATTACCTACCACGGCCCCGGGCAGCTGGTGGCGTACCCCATTGTTCGCTTAGGCGACTTGGGGATAGGCATCCGCGAGTACGTACGCCAGCTGGAGGAGGTGGTAATTCGCACCCTCGGCGCCTACGGAGTGGCGGGCGAGCGCATGGACAAGGCGGCTGGCGTATGGCTGGACGTTGGCACGCCGGCAGCCCGCAAAATATGCGCCATCGGGGTGAGGTGCTCGCGCTCCGTCACCATGCACGGGTTTGCCCTGAACGTAAACACCGACTTGACCTACTTTGGCTGCATCAACCCCTGCGGCTTTACGGATAAGGGGGTAACGTCGCTGGAAAAGGAAACGGGGAAAAAGGTGGAGATGGACGGCGTAAAAAAGCTCATTCTGCAATCCTTCTCAGCGGTTTTTGGCGTTGAGCTGGAGATGCTTACGGCTAAATGTGTGGATTTGTCCGCCTGCGCGTAGCTGTAGCCAATGCTGTAGCGTGTTCCGCACAGCCCCGCCCCCAGATGCTCGAAGCAGCCCGCCAACGGCAGGCAGAGAGGCAGCGAGCCTCTGCCAAAGGCAGTATTCTATCGACGAATATGGGGAGTGGGGGGGCTAAAACAGCGTTGGGTGGTCTTGCTCCATTTTTTGCAGCATGACGGTGATGATGGCTTCGCGAAACAGCTTTGCGCGGTTTTTTACGCCGTAGCGCTTGCAAAAGCTGTCTATCAGCTTCTGCTCATCGCTGTTAAAAATGATGGTTTTGCGGTGGATGCGCTTTCGGCGCTCTTTTTCGGGCAGGGTCATTTGCATATTTTTGCTCTTTAGGGAGTTAGCATCTTTGAATTTCAAAATGTTACCCCCACTTTTACGTTAATCCGAAACGGGGTGAGGTAGTTCGGCACTGCCACCATGCCCGACTGCTGCCCTGCATACTGCACCGTTTTCACCCACAGGTACGACGAAATGTTGCGGATGTTGAAAAGGTTGAGCGCCTCGACTGTAAAAATGCAGCTTTGCAGCACGCTGCCGAGCTGCTGCTTCAGGGCGCTCCTCGCCACGCTGTCGAACAGCACGTAGCTCAGCCCCATGTCCACGCGCTGGTAGGCGGGCATGCGGAAGGTCAGGTCGTAGCGGTTGTCCACCGGCGCAAACGATGGCAGGCCTGTGCCGTAGTTCAGCACAAGGCAGGCGCGCCACTGCGAGTAGTGTAGTACTTGGTCTTGCAGCATAAGGGACAGGTTGAGCCGCTGGTCGTTGGGCATGGGGAAGTAGCCCGGAGCGACGGCTTGCCCCGCGCCGCTTTCGTAAGCGTCGCCCCGCACGTCCTGCCTTGCCTGCATGAGCGAGAGGCTCAGCCACGACTCCGCTCCTTTCGTCAGCTCTGCGCTCAGCTTGGCATCCACCCCCCAAACGAAGCCATCGGCGCGGCGCTGCCAGTCGTACAGCAGCACTACGTTGTCCTGCTTGTAGGGCACAAGGTTGCTCAGCTGCTTGTAGTAAGCTTCGGAGGTCAGGCGGCAGGGAATGCCGTAGCCGGTGAAGGTTGCGCTTGTCCCCAGCGTGAAGTGCCACGAGCGCTGCGCCGTAACGGACGTGTTGAGCTGCATTTTTGGGTTCTTCATTTCCTTGAAAAACGCAGGCTGATGGTAGGCGCCGGCGGAGGCAAAAATCTGCCAGTCCTTCTCCCCGTTAGGGTAAAAAATAGCCTGCAGGCGCGGCGCGGCGAGCAGCTCCCTGCTCAGGCTTGCGTAGGTAAGGCGCAGGCCGGGCGTGATGCGCAGCAGGTGGCTGTTGCCCAGCTGCAAGGTGTAGGATTCCTGCAGAAAGCCGCTGTACTGCCGGGCGCTCATAAAGGTATCGGCGTGCACGCTGCTCATCATGCCGAGCTCGTTCTCGCTGCGCGGCATCATGTAGCCCGCCGAGTCTATCTGCTGCCACTGGCTCACCTCGTCGCTCACGTGGTATCGCTGCACCTTCAGCCCCCACCTTAGCGCACCGCTGCTGTGGTGCCAGCTGCCGCCGTGCTCCGCCACGTAAACGTTGGTAGCGGTGTAGTTGCGGGCGTGGTTGAGCGAGCGGCCCACCCCCATGTCGGTGGCATCGTGGTTTACCTCCGCGTCGGTTATGGTTTGCTTTAGCCAGTATTCGCCCAGAATATCGTACCGCTCCTGCTCCTGCATCGCCACCGCCGAGCCCGTAAGCGTCAGCATCACGTTGTCCGATGCCCTGTAGCGCACCGTGAGCGCCCCCAGCAGGTTTTGGGTCAGGTCGCTCTCGCCGCCCTCGTAGTACATGGTGAAGTTCATGGGGTTGTCCAGCGTGCCGAAGGTTGTTTGGCGGTTGGTGGGGGTAAAGCTGTAGCGGTTGAGCGCGTAGCTACCGAGCAGGCTGAAGCTAAGCGCGCGCACGGGTTCAAAGTAAAGCGCGGTTTGAACATCGGAAAACGACGGGTTGTACTCGCCCTTAACGTCAAGCGTGCCCAGCAGGTAGGTGGCGCGCTTGTAGCGCATCCCCACGACCCCGCCGAATTTTTTGTTGGCCGATGCAAAATCGCACGTCGCCGCCGCCCCCAGCAGGTTGCCCTCGGCGCTGCCCCCGTGCGAGGTGGGACGCCTGTAACTCACGTTGAGCACGCTCGACATCTTGTCGCCAAATTCTGCGCCAAAGCCGCCGGTGGAGAAATCAATCGTCGATACAAGGTTGGGGTTGATGAAGCTCAGCCCCTCCTGCTGCCCTGTGCGCGTGAGCGTGGGGCGGTAGATTTCTACGCCGTTTACGTACACAAGGTTTTCGTCGTAGCTGCCGCCGCGCACCGAGTACTGCGAGCTGAGCTCGTTGGTAGAGTGCACGCCGGGCAGCACCTTCAGGATATTTTCAAAGCTGCTCGATGCCCCCGAAAGCTTCGACAGGGGGCGCACGTCAATGCGCTCAACCACGCCGGTACGCGGCTCGCGGCCAAGCACCATCACTTCCTCCAGCTTGCCCTCCAGCGTATCCACCTCAACGCTTTTGTCCGCTGCGCGTAGCGCCGGGCAGCATAGCAGGAGCAATAGCGCCGGCAACGTATGTTTCACTTTAGGCTTCAACAATTCAAAAAATTAAGCTGCAAAATTAGCTGAAAATTCTCTATTTCCAAGCGCGCGCGAATGAAAAAAGTTTTTTACAGAGAATGGGTAATGGAGGTGGTAGGCGGAGAGCCACAGAGAAAACGGAGCGTATCGTGGCGGCTGGTGGCGCAGCTTCAGCGGGTTTTGTAGAACGGAGGGTGGATGTATATTTTTCGGGTAACCGTCGCATCGCACCACCTTACGCTGCTGTTGGAGCCTTTCTGCCGGAAAACGTACTCGCCCGGGGGCACGCTTACGCCCTCACGTAGGGTTTTACCCTATGCTAATTTGTTGCGCCCTTTCAGGGCTTTTCCGCTTATATACATTTCTACCAACATTTCGTCCCTAACGGGACGGGCAATGGTGGTGGAAAAATCGTCCCGTTAGGGACGGAATGTTGGTAGAAATGCGGTAACCTTACCATCTCTCCCCCGTCCCGTTAGGGACGGAATGTCGGTAGAAATGCGGTAACCTTACCGATGGTGCCATAAATTGCGTGATACGGCAAGTATTATCGCTGATTACAAGCCATTTAATTTAATGAGGTAATGAGGTTGCTGTTTATGCCATATCCATCTGCTACTGAGGTTGTTATATTGTTAAAAGTGAGGTGTATACTATGCACGGGCATAGTTTGTGCAATAAAAACATGCGACAATTGGCTACAATTGGCTGCGCCGAACTCCGCTACGCTACGATTCCCCTACGGGGAATCGTAGTGAAACTCTGGGCAGCTATTGATTTTGTAAATGCTTGCAATCAAAATATTTATAAAATATGGGAGGCTTGAAAAAAAGTAAGGCGCAACTCCCCGCAAAGAAAATTGCAGGGTTTTGCGCCTTACCTTTTTTTAGACAAGCTTAACTGCGTTATAGGGAAACGGCGTATTGCCGCACGCTAATAAGCTGGTTGCTTACTTAAAATTTACCGTAACCGTGTTCCAGTCGTGCGTCAGCCCCCGCACTTCGTAGTCGGCAGTGGTGTTGTTGACGGTGGTGGC
>JAIRMD010000107.1 GCA_031258915.1 Prevotellaceae bacterium | reverse complement strand
GCGTTGGGCAGCATTGGGCTTGTCAACGCCGATATTTTTGCGGTTTACAACAACCAAGCTGCGCTGGGCTTTATTTCCTCCCCTCTGGCTGCGGTGCACTACGAAAACAAATACCTTACCGAAGCGCTCAACCTCAGCGCAGCCGCCTTTGCCATGCCTGTTCCGGTGGCCGGAACGCTGGGGCTTGACCTGTGCTCGTTTGGGTACGACCGCTACCGCGAAACCCGCTTGGGCGTTGCCTGGGGCAGGCAGCTGGCCAAGCAACTGGCCGTGGGGGCGCAGCTCTGCTACCACCTGATGCAGGTGGCCGGATACGGCTCTGCTGCTGCCCTCACCGCCGAGCTGGGCCTGATGGCCGAGCCGCTGGACAACCTGTGGCTGGGGGCGCACATTTTCAACTTTACCGGCTCGCGCTACCTTAGCAATGCCTACCGCGAGCGCCTGCCCGTAATCTTCGACATCGGCATGGGCTACCGCTTTGCGCAGCACGCCACCCTGATGGTTGCCGCAAAAATTGAGCCGGGGCAGCCGGTGCAGGCCAAAGCAGGCCTGGAGGTCGTCGTTGCCAAAATGCTTGCGCTGCGCATCGGTGCGCTGGCTAAGCCGGTGGAGCTGTACGCCGGTTTTGGCTACGCCTACCGCAGCTTCTGCGTCGACATGGCATTTTCGCGGCACGAAACGCTTGGCTACACGCCGCAGATTTCGCTTACCTACGCCTTCCCGAAAAAGCAGAAAAGGCCATGAAATGCAGCGCCCACAGGCTATACTTCTTCGCCCTCGCGGTGGCTGCGCCGGCTGCCTGCGCAGCGCCGGCCTTTGCGCAAGCCGTTGCGGTGCAAAAAGCCATCGAAAACGTTGTGGAGGAGATATCGTCGCTGGAGGATGCCGACGCTACGCTGGAGGTGATGTACGAGCAGCTCGCAGGCTACGCCGCCAACCCGCTAAACCTGAATACGGCAAGCGAAGCGGAGCTGATGCAGCTGCACGTGCTCAACGAATTTCAGGCGGCAAGCATACGCGAGTACATTGCGCAGTACGGCGACATGCAAACGCCCTACGAGCTGCAATACGTGCACGGCGTTACGCAGGAGATGATGGTAAAGCTGCTGCCTTTTGTCGCGGCGCACCCGAAGGCAGAGCGGCAGCGCCCTACGCTGCGGCAGGCGCTCACGAGCGGGCAGCACCGGCTCACAGCGCGCGCCCGCCAAACGGTAGAGGAGCAGCAGGGCTACAAAGATGGAAGCTACATGGGCAGCCCCCAAGCCTTGTACGCGCGCTACCGATACACGTTTAGCGACAAGCTGCAATGGGGAGTTACGGCGGACAAGGATGCCGGCGAGCCGTTCGGCAGGCGCGGCAACGAGGCTGGCTTTGATTTCTACTCGGGGCATATACAGGCAAACAACGTGGGCATTTTGCGCACGCTCGTGCTGGGCGATTTTTACGCTCAGTTCGGGCAGGGATTGGCGCTGTGGAAAGGCGGAGCAATGGGAAAATCGAGCGACGCGCTCAGCATCGCCAAGCGGGGCAGCGGCATAAAGGCCTACGGCGGCACCAACGAAAATCTGTTCTTCAGAGGCGCTGCGGCAAGCGTGAACATCTCCAAAGCAGCTACGGTAACGGCGTTTTTCTCCTACAAAAATGTCGACGCCAACGCCGACACGCTGGGCATTTTCTCTACGCTGCAAACAACCGGGCTGCACGCCACGCCGAAAGCAATGGCAGAAAAGGATGCCGTAACCGAAATGGCTGCGGGGGCAAACGTATCCTACAGCATGAAAAAGCTGCGGGTTGGCCTGACCGGGCTGTGGCACAAGCTTGGCGGGGATTACCAAAAGAATGTGCACCCGTACAGCCACTACGAGCTGAGCAAAAACGAGAACGCAAACCTCAGCGCCGAGTACCGCGGGTACTTCAGAAAGCTGCACCTGTTTGGCGAGCTTGGCGTAAGCCAAAACGGGGGGGTGGCCGTCCTCAACGGGTGCTTAGCCAGCGTAGCGCCGCGCATGCAGCTGGCGCTGCTCCACCGATACTACCAGCCGCAGTATCAGGCGTACTACTCCGGCGCTTTTGCCGAAGGCGGAAAAACAGCCAACGAAAACGGATTTTACATCGGCGCAAACATATTTCCTCACCCCAAGGTGAAAACTTCGCTGTACTTCGACGCGTATGCCTTTCCGTGGCTACGGTACAGGGCAATGTCGCCCTCAAAAGGTTTTGACTTTATGCTTCAGGCGGACTACGCGCCGCAGCAGCACTGCAAAATGTCCTTCCGCCTGCGCTACGATAGCAAGGAGGAGAACGTTACCGACGAGCTGTCGCCCACAAAAACAGTTGATGCCGTAGAGAAAATAGGGCTGCGCTACGGCATCTCCTACCAGCTGCTCGCCGGCCTCGACTGCGAAACGCGCGTAGAGGCGGCCTCGTACAGGGCAGGCCAGCGGGCGCGCGAGCAGGGCGTGATGGCTTTTCAGGATGCGCAGTACAGCTTGCAGCTGCTGCCCCTGTCGCTATCACTGCGCTACGCCATATTCAGCACCGACAGCTACGCCGCGCGCATATACGCCTACGAGCGCGACGTGCTGTACGCTTTCTCCGTGCCAGCCTGCTACGGGCAAGGCGCACGCTGGTTTGTCAACCTGCAGTGGCAGCCGACGGATAGAGTATCCGTGTGGCTGCGCTGTGCGCAAACCAGCTACTTCGACCGCACCTCCACCGGCAGCAACCTGACCCTAATTGACTCAAGCCACCACACGGACGTGAAGCTGCAGCTGGTGGTGAAGCTTTGAGGAGAGAAATGAAAGCGGCAGGTGGCTATGCTAAAGCAGCGCCTTCAGCTTTTCCTCGAAAGAGCTCTTTGGCGCAGCCCCCACAGACTTATCTACCAGCTCGCCGTCCTTGAAAAACAGCACTGTGGGGATGCTGCGAACGCTGTACTGCGCGGGAACTTGGTCGTTGGCATCAACGTCCATTTTGCCCACAACGGCGCGATCTTTGTACTCCTCTGCCAGCGCTTCAATGCTGGGGGCAATGGCGCGGCAGGGGCCGCACCATGCAGCCCAAAAATCAACCATCACGGGCTTGCTGCTCTTGAGCACTTCCTGCTCAAAGTTCGCATCGGTAATTTCTAATGTCATACTATTTTATATTAGTTTTTACATCAATTGATTAAAGTAAAAGCGAGCTTTAGCCCAGAGGCTCTTCGCTCTTCACTCTTAGCGCCTCTCCGATTGCCTTCGCGGTAGCGTCAAGCTCCGCTTTCTCCAGCTTCAGCTTAGGCTTTTTGAAGTCTACGTCAGCCTCGCTGTTGAGCGGGATAAGGTGAACATGCGCGTGCGGCACCTCCAGGCCCAGCACCACCACGCCAACGCGCTTGCAGGGCACCGCCACTTGTATGGCCTTCGCCGTTTTTTGCGCAAACAGCCACAAGCCGCTCAGCGTTTCTTCGTCAAGGTCAAACAGGTAATCGACCTCTTTTTTAGGAATAACCAGCGTATGCCCTTTGGCTATCGGGTTAATGTCCAAAAAGGCGCAGTAGCTATCGTCCTCAGCCACCTTGTAGCTGGGGATCTCGCCGCTTGCAATCTTAGAAAAAATGGTGCTCATTGCAAATTCAAAAATTCAAAAATTTACCACCCTCACACCTCATACAGCAATCTCCAGCACCTCCAGCTTCATTTGCCCGGCGGGCACGTTTATTTCTACCACGTCGCCCACCTTTTTGCCGAGCAGGGCTTTTGCAATGGGCGTGGCTATTGAGAGCTTGCCCGTTTTGAAGTTTGCCTCACTTTCGGTAACCAGCGTGTACTCCATGATGGCTTTGGTCTTCACGTTTCTGAGCTTTACCTTATTCAGCAGCTGTATTTTTGAGGTGTTGATTTTAGAGTCATCTACGATTTTGGCGTTGGCCAGCATGGTCTCCAAGTTCGAGATTTTCATCTCGAGCAATCCTTGCGATTCCTTCGCCACGTCGTACTCTGCGTTTTCCGAGAGGTCGCCTTTATCCCGCGCTTCGGCAATGGCGCGCGAAGCTGCCGGGCGCTCTACGTGCTTCAGCCTATCCAGCTCTGCGCGAAGCTTTGCTAAGCCTTCTTCTGTCAAATAGGTGTATGCCATAATTTTTTAGTTAAAAAAGTTGCGGTTGATGCTGGGAAAAAAATAAAGAATTCCCCACGTGTAGGGAACTCTTCTTAAACTCCAATAAATGAGTTTACAAATGTAGCCACATTATTCTCAACTACCAACTTTTTACCTTCAATAATTGTTAATGTATCTTTAACTATTTGGTTTTCAAATTAATATATTGGCAAAAATTTTGCACGGAAAAGTGCGGGTGTGGTGCGGGTATAATGCAAGGATTTTGTATCTTTGCTGCCCTTACTAAGTGTAGATGCATTACGTGATTCAGGCAGACAACATAGCCAAATCCTTTGGGGCGCTGCAGGTGCTCAAGGGCATCAGCCTCAGCGTAGCGAGCGGCGAGGTGGTAGCTATAGTGGGCGCCAGCGGCGCCGGAAAAACTACGCTGCTCGAGATTTTGGGCACGCTGAGCCGCCCCGATAGCGGCGTGGTGCGCCTCCACAGCGTGGATATCTTTGCGCTGAGCCGGCGCGAGCTGGCGCGCCTGCGCAACCGCGAGCTGGGGTTTGTCTTTCAGTTTCACCACCTGCTGCCCGAGTTCACGGCGCTGGAGAACGTTTGCATCCCTGCGTTTATCGCCGGGGTTGACAGGCGCAGGGCCGAGCTCCGCGCCGGAGAGCTGCTCGGCTACCTTGGGCTTGCCCGGCGGATGCAGCACAAGCCGGCGGAGATGTCGGGCGGAGAGCAGCAGCGCGTGGCCATTGCGCGAGCTATGGTCAACAGCCCCTCGGTTATTTTGGCCGACGAGCCGTCGGGTAACCTCGATTCGCGCAACAAGCAGGAGCTGCACGCAATGCTGTTCAAGCTGCGAGAGGAGCTGGGGCAAACCATCGTCATCGTAACGCACGACGAGGAGCTGGCCAACATGTGCGACCGCAAAATTACCATGAGCGACGGGAAGATACTGTAAGATTTTCAAGCTTCCCATATTTTAGATACACGGTTTTCCATATTCTCCGAAGGTGGGAAACTTGAGTAAGATTTCAGCTTTCAGATTTCGGCTTTACGCACCTTGTGCTTTTTGGCAGGGCACCGGCGATCCTGCTTCGCTCGGCTCATCACTTACAACTTAACGACTTACGACGACTTACGACTTACGACTTACGACTTACGACTTACAACTTACGACTTACGACTTACAACTTACGACTTACGACTTACGCGACTTACGACTTACAATGGTTCTCTTTTTTCAATCGCCGTTGAGCGTGCTGGCAGTGAGCGCTGACAGCTCGTTGGCGCAGCAGGACATCGAAAAGCTGGAGTGGCTTTTTTCGGGTGCAAAGTACGCCGGCGCTGCCTTGCTGGGCAGCCGGCAAGCCTACGTGGGGCCACGCCGCGAAATGGTTACGCCGTGGAGCACCAACGCCGTGGAGATTACCCAGAACATGGGGGTAAAGGGCGTTGAGCGCATCGAAGAATTTTTTCCCGTTGCGGACGGCAGCGCCAAGCTTGACCCCATGCTGCAGGAGCTGTACCAGGGGTTGACGCAGGAGATGTTTGCCGTTGACCGCACGCCTGCCCCTATCCGCCACATTAGCGACGTTGCACAGTACAACGCGCAGGAGGGGTTGGCGCTTAGCCCCGACGAGGTGAGCTACTTAGAGGCGCTGAGCAAAAAGCTGAACCGCAAGCTCACCGACAGCGAAATATTCGGCTTCTCTCAGGTCAACTCCGAGCACTGCCGCCACAAGATTTTCAACGGGACGTTCATTATTGATGGCGAGGAAATGCCCTCAACGCTTTTTGCGCTCATCAAGAAAACAACGGAAAAAAATCCCAACCGCGTGGTGAGCGCCTACAAAGATAACTGCGCGTTCATTCAGGGGCCAGCGGTGGAGCTGTTCGCGCCCGCTACCGGCGACAAGCCCGGCGTATTTACCGTGCAGGACATCGAAACGGTGATTTCGCTAAAGGCCGAAACGCACAACTTCCCTACCACCGTAGAGCCGTTCAACGGCGCGGCCACCGGCTCCGGCGGCGAAATACGCGACCGCATGGCCGGCGGAAAGGGGTCGATGCCGCTGGCCGGAACAGCCGTTTACATGACCTCATACCCCCGCATAGCGGGCAACCTCAATGAGGCAGAGCGGCGCCTTGAGGAGCGGACGTGGCTCTACCAAACGCCCGAAGATATTTTGGTAAAAGCCTCAAACGGCGCAAGCAATTTCGGCAACCATTTTGGGCAGCCCCTCATTTGCGGCTCGCTGCTCACCTTTGAGCAGGAGCGCGACGGCAAAACCTACGGCTACGACAAGGTAGTCATGATGGCCGGAGGCGTTGGCTTCGCCAAAAAGTCCGATAGCATGAAGGGCACGCCCGCGCCGGGCGACGTGGTGGCGCTGCTGGGCGGCGACAACTACCGCATTGGCATGGGCGGAGGCGCGGTGAGCAGCGTGGCCACAGGCGAGTTTGCCGACGGCATTGAGCTCAACGCCGTCCAGCGCTCCAACCCCGAAATGCAAAAGCGCGTGTACAACGCCATCCGCGCGCTGTGCGAGGGCGCAGCGAACCCCATCATTTCCATTCACGACCACGGAGCGGGCGGCCACCTCAACTGCCTCTCGGAGCTGCTGGAAGCCACCGGCGGCGAAATTGACCTGAGCAAGCTGCCCTTAGGCGACCCTACCCTGAGCGCAAAGGAGATTATAGGAAACGAAAGCCAGGAGCGCATGGGGCTGGTGGTGCACGAGGACGACCTGCCGCTGCTCCGCCGAATTGCCGAGCGCGAGCGGGCACCCCTGTACGTGGTTGGCCGTATCACGGGCACCATGAGGCTCACCTTTGTGAACAAGGTAACGCAGGAAAAACCAATCGACCTGCAGCTGGACGACATGTTTGGCAACCCTCCAAAAACAGTAATGCGAGATAGACGACTGACAAACAGTACTTTAAACCACATTAGCGATGAAATATTTTAATGTAGCGGGGCCATGTAATAGCGTTTACGGTGGTGGGCGCTTAAAAAAAACTGCTTTTTTTTTTTGCAATTCAAAAAATAAGAGCTACCTTTGCAGCCCCCTAAGAGAAAAGCAGGGGCATTACGCACTAACAAAAACAGCTATCTTACTTGTAAATATATAGCATATTCGACAGGCCAACTATGGATACTTTGAGCTACAAAACCGTATCGCAGAACGCTGCAACGGTACAAAAAAACTGGGTGCTGGTGGACGCTACCAACGAGGTAGTAGGACGCTTGGCTACAACGGTAGCCTACATGCTGCGCGGAAAAAACAAGCCCGGCTTCACCCCACACGTAGACTGCGGCGATAACGTAATCGTTATCAACGCCGAAAAAATTCGCTTCACCGGCGATAAGATGACCGAAAAGCAGTACGTTCGCCACACCGGACACCCGGGAGGGCAGCGGTTTACTACGCCCGCCGCGCTGCTGAAAAAAAAGCCATTCGCCGTGGTCGAAAAGGCGGTGAAGGGCATGCTCCCCAAAACGCGCTTGGGCGCAGAGCAGCTCCGCAACCTCCACGTGTACACGGGGCCAGCCCATCCGCACGAAGCGCAAAAACCCACATTAATTAAGCTAAGTGAAATCAGGTAAACAATTTATGTAATGGCAGCAGCAGCAGCAATAAACGCTATCGGAAGAAGAAAATCTGCAATTGCCCGCGCTTACTTGAGCGCAGGAAGCGGAAAAATTACCATCAACAACCGCGAGCTGGCCGACTACTTCCCGTCGGGAATTTTGCAGTACGTGGTTACGCAGCCCCTAGCGCTCACAGGCAACGAGGGTAAGTACGATATTAAGGTAAACCTCGACGGCGGCGGCGTTACGGGGCAAGCCGGAGCGCTGAGCCTGGCCATTGCCCGCGCGCTGTGCGAGGTGGACAAGGAGGCTTTTCACCCTGTGCTGAAATCAAACGGGCTGCTGACCCGCGACGCACGCAAGGTGGAGCGTAAAAAACCCGGGCGACCGGGCGCACGCAAGCGCTTCCAGTTCAGCAAGCGCTAACCATCGGCAATGCCTGCTTCGTAATTTTAGTTCGCAATTAGTAATTTCGATTTCTGTTCGTAATTACCTTAATTGATTGCATATAAATAAAGCACGGTGCGAATCTATAAACAGGGCAGACCGGCCCGTAGCATTTAAGAATGGTACCTTAAATGGAGGCTGCTACTGCGCTGTTGCTCCACCGCGATAAAACCTGCGAGACCAAGCTACGTCTTGCTACCCGCAGGTTGACGGATGAGGTTAAAAAATTTTTTACTTTTAAACATAAACAAAAAATGCCACGCACAAATTTTGAACAGCTGCTCGAAGCAGGCGTCCACTTTGGGCATCTGAAGCGCAAGTGGAATCCGAAGATGGCTCCATACATTTTTATGGAGAAAAACGGTATTCACATTATAGACCTGCACAAAACCATTGTAAAGATTGACGAGGCCGCCGCGGCGCTCAAGCAAATAGTAAAGTCCAGCCGAAAGATACTCTTTGTTGCCACCAAAAAGCAGGCCAAAGATATTGTTGCCGAAAACGTAGCCAAAGTCGGTATGCCCTACGTTACCGAGCGCTGGCCGGGCGGTATGCTGACCAACTTCCCCACCATTCGTAAATCGGTGAAAAAAATGGCGCAAATAGACAGGATGAGCGCCGATGGAACGTTTAACAACGTCTCGAAGCGCGAGCACCTGCAAATTGCTCGTCAGCGGGCAAAGCTCGAAAAAAACCTGGGCAGCATCGCCGACCTCTCGCGCCTGCCTGCCGCCATTTTTGTGGTGGACATTCAGAAGGAGGCAAACGCCGTGCGCGAGGCAAACCGCCTGAACATTCCGGTAGTCGCTATGGTGGATACCTGCTGCAACCCCTCCACCGTCGACTTTGTTATCCCCGCAAACGACGATGCCTCCAAGTCCATTGCCCTCATTGTAGAGGTTATGTGCAGCGCTATTCAGGAAGGCTTGGAGGAGCGCAAGCTCGAAAGGGACAAGGAGGCAAAAGATACCCCAAAGCCGGAGGGCGAAGATGTACGCGAGCGAAACACCAAGCTGAGGTCGCGTAAGCCCAGAGCCGAAAAAGCGGCGGCGGCAAAGGCAGAGTAAAGCATACCATTTCTAAAAAAACGAAAAAAACAGCTATGGAAATTAAAGCATCAGATGTTGCAAAGCTGCGCCAAATGACGGGCAGCGGCATGATGGACTGCAAAAACGCGCTGGTAGAAGCCAACGGCGATTTTACCCGTGCGCAGGAAATAATACGCGAAAAGGGCAAGCTGGTTGCCAGCAAGCGCGCTGACCGCGAAACGAAAGAGGGCGCGGTCATTGCAAAAATTTCGGCGGACGCCGCAAAGGGTATACTGGTATGCCTTGGCTGCGAAACCGATTTTGTGGCAAAAACCGAAGAATTTCAGGCGCTGTCTAAAAAAATTGCCGATGCGGCGCTGGCCAACCTGCCTGCCGACGCAGAGGCGCTGCTTAACCTCAAGCTGGACGGCGCTACCGTAGCAGAGCTGATTTCTCAGCAAACCGGCAAAACCGGCGAAAAGCATCAGGTGGCCTACTACGACAAGCTAGAGGGTGCGCTGCTAACCCCCTACAACCACATGACCGGCAAGGTGTCGTCGCTGGTTGCGTTCAGCAAAGCGCTGCCGCCTGAGGCTGCCAAAGACGTTGCCATGCAGGTTGCTGCCATGAACCCCGTTTCGGTCAGCAGGAGCGACTGCCCGAAGGAAGTTCAGGAGAAGGAGCTGCAAATTGGCCGCGAGCAGGCTCGGCTCGACGGAAAACCCGAAGCCATAATTGAAAAGATTGCGCTGGGTAAGCTCAACCGCTTCTTCAAGGACAGCACGCTGCTGGCGCAAGATTTTATAAAGGATGCCAAAATAAGCGTAGAGGAGTACATCAAGAGCGTGGACAAAGACGCTACGGTTACCGCCTTCAGGCGCTTTTCGCTGAACGACTAAAAATTTGGTGGTGTCCCACTTCAATTGTCATAAATGTTATGGAATCTCAAAGGCACGTTTAATATCCCATACTTTATCCGTTACTCCTGAGCAGAGGGCTGGTGTGCGAGGTGTTCGTGTTTTGTCGGGATTTTTGCTTAGCGAACAATGTGGCCACATAATCAACAGCTTGCTTTTTTCGTCCCATTTGATAATCTGTATTGTGTGTTGTGGGCGAAACTCTAAAATATCAGCATCACCCTTGTGCCCATATAGCCGACATTTTTTCAAAACGTCAAGATGTTTGGGCTGATAGCGCCAGCATTCGGCTATGCTCATCGCATACCATCCGGTGCACCTTTTCCTGCAAGGTTCTGATGTCGGTGGCGGCTACTTCTTCGGTCGGAATAGGGGGCATGATGGCTACCTGAAAGAGCTGGCGGGCGTTGAGCCATCTGCCGTTGGAGAATGCCCGCGTGCCGTCAATGGCTACGGGTAGAATGGGCACGCCGGCGGACTTGGCCAGCGTAAATGCGCCCTCCTTGAACCGCCCAACCTGCCCGTACTTGGAGCGCGTCCCTTCGGGAAACATCATTATGGAAATTCCCTGCCTGAGGAAGGCGGCGCAATCCTGCAACATTTTCCTTGCGCTCTTAGGGTCGCCACGCCTGATGCACACATCGCCGTGAAGCAGCAGCAGCTGGCCGACAAGGGGGATGCGGTACACCTCTTTTTTGGATACCCACTTAAAGTACAGCGGGACGTTATACAGCAGCACAATGTCGAGCATCGACTGGTGGTTGGAGGCTATCACGTACGCCTGCTTTCTGTCCACATGCTCCCGGCCTTTCACAATCACCCTGCAAAACGGCGATAGAAAGAAGTACTGCCAGGCGATAAATACGGAAAACAGGTGCTGCACCTTTCGCTTCCGGTCAACCGGCAAGAGCAGGACGAACAGCAAGGCAGACACCAGCACCAGCACCGGCGCCGATACCAAAAAATAGATGAGAAACAGGATGGTGTAGATTTTGTTGAGCATGGTAGATTTCAGATTTGCAGAAGTTACAATCGCATCTTTACTATGCGGCAAATATACGGAAAAATTTGCGTTTTACCGCATCATCAAAATAACCGCATCAGCGGCATCAGCGGCTCCTATACTCCAGCGCTCCCAACATTAAGCAGCATCAAATCCGCTAAGGCGATGGCGGTGGCAGCTTCCAGCACCACCGGCGCGCGAAGCGCAATGCAGGCATCGTGCCGGCCTCGAATGTGCAGCTCATCTACCCTACCCTTTTCAAAGTCAAACGTCTGCTGCGCTGCGCTGATGCTCGACGTAGGTTTTACCGCCACGCGCAGCGTAAGGTCGTTGCCGTTGCTAATGCCACCGTTTACGCCTCCTGCGTGGTTAGTTTTGGTCTTGCCGCTCGACGCCACAATGGGGTCGTTGTGCTCGCTGCCCCTTTGCCGCGCCGCTGCAAATCCGCTGCCGAACTCTACCCCGCGCACGCTCGGAATGGCAAATATGATGTGGCTCACGAGCGACTCCGCCGAATCAAAAAAAGGCTCGCCCCAGCCCACGGGCATGTTGCTCGCCACGCATTCCAGCAGGCCTCCAAGCGAATCGCCCCGGGCTATGGCCTCCTCCAAAAGCGCCTCGTGCTCGCCGTACTTTACGCCGCCTACCTCCAAAATGGTGGAGGCTACGGTAACGCTGCCCAGCGCTTTTTTTGCAATCACGCCTGCCGCAACCAAGCTAAGGGTAAGCCTACCGGAGAAGTGCCCGCCTCCGCGGTAGTCGGAGTAGCCGCCAAACTTGCGCGCTGCAACAAAGTCGGCATGCCCCGGGCGGGGTTGGGACAGCAGGTTGGAGTAGTCGCCGGAGCGAGTATTTTCGTTGCGAAAAATGATGGCGATGGGCGCTCCTGTGGTTTTGCCTTCGAATACGCCGGAGAGCAGCTCCGGCGCATCGGCTTCAACCCGGGGCGTAGCGCCGCGCGCTCCGCTTTTGCGGCGCTGCAAATCGGCGGCAAAGTCGGACGGTTGCAGGCCAATGCCTGCCGGACAGCCGTCAACGCAAACGCCTACGCTTGCGCCGTGCGACTCTCCAAAAAGGCTAACTCTAAATTTTCGGCCAAAAGTATTCATGGAGTGATTTTGTTTTGCGGGCTGAAGCTGCTGCAAAAAAAGCCCAAGCAAACATGCCTGAACTTTTTCTCATTTCCTCATCCTTTTTTTATTCATTTTAAAGCCCGCTGAGCCTTTGTAACTCTTCAGGCTTAACTTTGCAAGGGAAAGCAGCGTAAATCCTGTCTTGAGATGTTAAATGCCAAGAATCCAAGCTTGACCACCTCCTTCGCTGGCAAAAGAACTTTCGTTCGTTTCCTCATCTTCTTCACCCATGTCTTCATCTTCTTCTGCATCTGCATCCACATCCTCTTCGTCATCCGCCATTTCTTCGTCATCCGCCATTTCTTCGTCATCCACATTCTCCTCCTCCTCATTATCATCGCTACTGCCGCTACCGCCACCGACCAGCTGAGCTTTCACATCGTCAAGAACGGCTAGTGCCGATGAGCGCGAGCTGAATGATCCATTTACGCAAACGCAGTTCCACTTTCCCTTGCGGATAATTTGAGCTTGCCCAAAAATATTCTGCATATTCTTGAGGTATGCATTGGCGTTGCCCCTGTTTTCAAAGCTGCCCGTCACAATGTAGTATGCCGAACTGCGTCGTTGAGACCGCTCGGATGTGAGGTCATTCATTATACTCGCCATTGCAAGGGAGTCTTCGCGAGCTCTCATTTGCAAATCCAGTATTCGTTGTTCATCAGCTCTTCGGATGCTATCCTGTTGGGCCTGAAGCCTGGCCAGCTGTGCTTGCGCTTCAACTTTTTTATCGCGGCAGCCAGAAGCTGCGATTAGTAAAGCACCAAAAAGTAAAATCGAAACTTTTTTCATGGTACAAAATGTTTTGTTGTTAATTCTTGTTGTTTTAGTTTTCAAGCAGAAAAAATTCTGCTGCAAAGGTAGTAATTATTTTGTAAAAAAAATTTTTTTAGCATTTTTTATTATGCAAAAGTTTTTGCGCTGTGCGCACCGGATTAGGTATCAATACGTGCGTACTTGGCGTGCGTCTCAATAAAATCGCGGCGTGGCGCCACATCATCGCCCATGAGCATGGAGAAGATGCGGTCGGCTTCGGCGGCGCTTTCGATGCTCACCTGCCGTAGCGTGCGGTAGGCTGGGTTCATGGTGGTATCCCA
>JAIRMD010000225.1 GCA_031258915.1 Prevotellaceae bacterium | reverse complement strand
GCGCCCTTCATCACCTGGTAGAAGTCGTGCACCGCTGCGCGGATGTCGCTCAGCGTAGCGTCAAACAGGTGGCTGGTAACAGGCTTGTCGTACTCGTCAACCAGCGCCACCACCTTTTGGCCGGTTTGGATGTGCAGCGCTTCAATCAGCTCCCCAAAGCAATCGGGGGCGGTTGCTCCGCGAAGCGACACCCCGTACCGCTCCGCAACGCTCCGCAGGTACCTGCACAGGCTGACTTTCATGCTCTCCGGCGTGGAGTGGTCTATCAGCGTCCAGTCTATCCGGACAACAGGGTATTGCTGCGACCAGTCCCACTTGTCGTACACGTAAAGACCCTCGAAAAGCGCCTTATTGCCCCTAAAAATGGCTTCCAAAGTGCTGACTAAAAGCGATTTCCCGAAGCGGCGCGGGCGGGAGAGAAAGTAAACTTTCCCCGTCGAAATGATTTCGTGGATTGCTTTGGTTTTATCCACGTACAAGTAGCCGTTGCTGCGCAAATCTTCAAACGACTGTATCCCTATCGGTAAATTTTTCATGGCGGTATATATTAAAGACTTCGCAAAATTACTTGAAAATCCTGCCATTTCCAAGCGTATGCGGTGAAAAAAGTTTTTTTTACAGGAAAGGAATAAAATTCCCGAATTGAAGGCAGCATGCTGGCGGGTAGCATTGTTAGGGTTTAACCGGCATAATGCAAAAAACTCCGCGAATTGTCGCGGAGTTTTTTGCATTCCAGAAATTACTGCTACTCCTCTACCACATCAAAGTCAATCTTCACCTTAACATCGCGGTGCAGCTTCACCTCGGCGCTGTACTTGCCCAGCTCCTTGATTTGCTCATTGCTAATGGTTATTTGCTTGCGGTCAACGTCAAAGCCTTTGGCGTTGAGCGCTTCCGCAAGCTGGATGGTATTTATCGAGCCAAAAATTTTGCCGGTAGAGCTCGCCTTAGCGCCGACCGTCAGCGTTACTCCTTCGAGCTTGGCGGCAAGGGCAGCGGCGTCGGCCTTAATTTTTTCGAGCTTATGCGCCCGCTGGCGCCGGTTCTCGGCGTGCACCTTTTTTGCCGACTCGGTGGCAATGATGGCGTAGCCGTACGGTACAAGGTAGTTGTTGGCGTAGCCGTTTTTTACCTTTACGATGTCGTCTTTACTGCCTAAGTTAGCAACATCTTGCTTCAGAATTATTTCCATACTATATTCCCTCCTGTGTAAAATGTTACTTCATTAAATCCGATACGTAGGGCAGCAGCGCCAAGTGGCGCGCACGCTTCACGGCTTGCGATACCTTGCGCTGGAACTTCAGCGATGTTCCTGTCAAGCGGCGGGGAAGAATTTTCCCTTGCTCGTTCAGAAAGCGCTTCAAAAATTCGGGGTCTTTGTAGTCGATGTACTTAATGCCGGCCTTTTTGAAGCGGCAGTACTTTTTCTTTTTTACTTCAACCGCCACGGGGTTTAGGTAGCGGACTTCGTTGCTGTTGCTGTTGCTGTATCCTGCCATGGTTATGCCTCCTTCTTTTTTTGGTTATTTCTGCGCCTGATGGCGTATTCAACGGCGTACTTGTCGAGCTTAAAGGTCAGGAAGCGAATAACGCGCTCATCGCGGCGAAATTCGGTTTCGAGCTTCTCAATGAGAACGCCTTCGGCCTGAAACTCCATCATGGAGTAAAACGCAGTTGACTTTTTCTGAATGGGGTAGGCCAGCTTTTTTAAGCCCCAATCTTCCTCGTGGACGAGCTGCCCACCGCCTTCCGTAATAATGGCACGGAACTTGTCAACCGCTTCCTTTACCTGAACATCAGATAAAACGGGAGTTAAAATGAAAACGGTTTCGTAATGGTTCATAGTAATTTAATTAGTTGATAAAGTAAAAATGAGGGTGCAAAGATAGAAAAAAATTATTTGCCCGCCAACGGTTTTGCAGAAATATTTTCACGCCCACCGCTGATACGACTTTTTTTGCTACCTTTGCACCCTTTGCAGAAACAAAAAAGTTGATAATGGAGAAACGTTGGATACGGAGAGCGGATGGCGATTCGCGCGTGGTGGCAGAGCTGGCTTCTGCTCTTTCTGTTGAGCGCTCGCTGGCATGCTTGCTCGCCCAGCGCGGTGTCTGCACCTACGAGGGTGCGAGGGCATTTTTTCGCCCGCAGCTGGCCGACCTGCACGACCCGTTTTTGATGAAGGACATGGATAAGGCGGTGGCGCGGCTCGAAAAAGCAGTTGACAGCGGAGAGAAAATTTTGATTTACGGCGACTACGATGTTGACGGAACTACCGCCGTAGCTATCATCTACTCTTTCCTCAACGCGCACCGCACGCCGGTTTCCTACTTTATACCCGAGCGCTACCGCGACGGCTACGGCGTGGCCTACCGCGGCATCGACCACGCGGTGAGCGAAGGCGCAACCCTTATCATTGCGCTCGACTGCGGCATTAAGGCGGTGGACAAGGTTGCCTACGCCAAGAGCAAGGGCGTTGATTTTATCATTTGCGACCACCACCTGCCGGGCAGCGCCATCCCCGATGCGGTGGCGGTGCTCGACCCGCAGCGCCTCGACTGCGCCTACCCCTACAAGGAGCTGTCGGGGTGCGGCGTGGGCTACAAGCTGCTGCAGGCCTACTGCCGGCGGCGCAACATTCCGGACGATACGCTCACGCCCCTGCTCGACCTCGTGGCGGTGAGCATTGCCTCGGATATTGTACCCATTACCGGCGAAAATCGCGTGCTGGCGCACTACGGGCTGCACCGGCTCAACAACAACCCGCGCAAGGGCCTGCAGGCCATCATGCGGCGCTCGGGGCTGCGCGAGCAGCCGGTGGGCATTGACGACATTGTGTTTCGCATCGGGCCGCGCATCAACGCTGCCGGGCGCATGGAGTCGGGCAAAACGGCGGTGGACTTGCTCACCGCCGAAACCGATAAGGTAGCCGACGAGGTGAGCGACATCGTCAACGACCAAAATAATGACCGCAAGAGCGTCGACCGCAGCATTACGCTTGAGGCCATCAGCATCATACGGCAGGATGCGCAGCTGCAAGCCAAAAAAACCATCGTGCTCTACAACCCAGAGTGGCTCAAGGGTGTGGTAGGCATTGTAGCGTCGCGGCTCGTCGAAGCTTTCTACCGGCCCGCCATAGTGCTCACCGAAAGCGACGGGCTGATTACCGGCTCGGCGCGCAGCATACCGGGCTTCGATTTGTACCAGGCCATTGAATCCTGCGCCGAGCTGCTGGCCAACTACGGCGGGCACATGTACGCCGCCGGCTTGACCATGAAGGCCGAAAATCTGGAGCCGTTCATGAGCCGCTTTGAGGAGGTTGCCGGACGCATGCTCACTCCAAGCATGCTCATTCCGCAGATAGAGGTTGACGCGGAAATAAATTTCTCGGAAATAACGCCCAAATTCTACCGTATTTTGAAGCAATTTCAGCCCTTCGGGCCGGGCAATATGTCGCCCGTATTTTTGACGCGGCGCGCTTACAGCAACGGCAACATGCGCCTTGTGGGCAACGACAGCGAACACCTCCGCCTCGACCTCATACAGGAAAATGCCCCCTACCAACCCCTACCTGCCATTGCCTTCCATCAGGCGCACTTTTTCGACTACCTCCAAGGCGGCAACCCCATCGACGTGTGCTACTCCATCTCCGAAAACGTTTACCGTGGCTGCACAACGCTGCAGCTGCGCATCAAGGACATCAAAAAGAGCATGGACGTGTAGAAGCCCCCTCACTTCTTTTTCTTCCGGTAAATGCGGTACTCCACGTTGACCGGAATGTTGCCGGTGGAGTCGGCCGAGCTCCTGATGGTTTCGTTCACGTAGTCGATGTAGAGCTTGCTGGGGTAGGGGTAAACCCGCACCCC
>JAIRMD010000034.1 GCA_031258915.1 Prevotellaceae bacterium | reverse complement strand
GCGGTGCGCTTGTCCACCGGGTCGTTGTACATGCTCTGCGTCGAAACGGGCGAGGTCTCGGTCATGCCGTAGCATATCGTAACCTCCCGCATGTGCATCTTGGCGATGACCTGCTCCATTGAGTCCACCGGGCAGGGCGAGCCGGCCATGATGCCCGTGCGCAGCGACGAAAAGTCGTACTTGCTGAAGCTGGGGTGCGCCAGCTCTGCGATGAACATGGTGGGCACCCCGTACAGCGCCGTGCACTTTTCGTCCTGCGCCGTTTTCATCACCAGCTCCGGCTCGAACACCTCGCCCGGAATAACCATGCACGACCCGTGCGTAACGCAGGCCAGGTTGCCCAGCACCATGCCAAAGCAGTGGTAGAACGGCACGGGGATGCACACGCGGTCTTGCGCGGTGAACCGCTGCCCCTCGCCAATGAAGAAGCCGTTGTTGACGATGTTGTGGTGCGTGAGCGTGGCGCCCTTGGGCAGGCCGGTGGTGCCGGACGTGTACTGAATGTTGATGGGGTCGTCAAAGCTGAGCGATGCCTCCCGCTCGGCCAGCTCCTCGTCGGAGACGTTGCGGCTAAGCTCCAAAAACTTGCTCCAGCTGTGGTCGAGTATCACCGTGCGGTTGGAGGGGTACGGGCAGTGCGGGCGGATGGTGTTGAGGATGTCGATGTAGTCGGTTGCCTTGAACTTCTGCGCCGTAATGAGCAGGTTTACCTCCGACTGCTTGAGCACAAACTCCACGCCTTCGTTTTTGAAGCCCGGGTTGATGTTCACCATAATAGCGCCAACGCGCGGCGTGGCGAACTGTGTGACTATCCACTCGTAGCGGTTGGCTGCCCAGATGGCCACGCGGTCGCCCTTTTTGATACCCACCGCCATGAGCGCCTTGGCCAGCACGGTAGTTTGGTCCCACAGCTCGCGGTAGGTAGCGCGGTAGCCCTGCTCTACCACCACCAGCGCCTCGCGGTCGCCGTATTGCTCGACGGTGCGCAGCAGCGCCTCGCCAATAGTTTCGCCACGCAGCGCAATGTCGCCCGTGCCGTTTGCGTAAGATAATTTTTTCATCAATTCATCAATTAAGGGATTAAACAATTCAAAGATTTCCACCCTGCATTAAGCATACATGATAATGCTACGCGGCTAACCATTTTTTGCGACAAATCGGAGGGCGCTGCACCTCCAGTGCTGCCTTTTGCACCGCAAAGGTAGCAGCGCAGCTTTCATATCCCAAACCAAATTGCCCATACATAGATGATTTTCAAAGCATGAAATTCAGATATAAAATTCTTTTTACTACTAATTTACATATATTTTTCATGCTGCTTTCAACCTGAAATCATCCAATTTTCGAATTGTTGATAAAATATTGATGAAACTGTTGCAACTCAGCTTGTTTTGTAGTATTTTTGCGGAGCCGAAATTATATATCGGCTAATAACAAATTACTATTTATTTATTTTTTACTTAGAAAACGTATGAAAAAGTTTTTTCTTCTCATTATCGTTGCCGCTTCCGCAACGTTTTTAGGAACTGTTGGTTGCAGCAAAAACACCAAGGTACCGGTTATTTCGTTCGGCGAGGGCAACGCTACCGAAGCCTTTGTCAACGCCGGCGATAGCAAGGATGTGCTGGTGACCATCAACGCAGAAGCTAAGCTCAAAGAAATGAGGTGCTTCAAGAAAAAAATCGACGGCGAAGAAGTCCCCTGTAAATCTATCAAAAAGTTTAGCAACCCCCAAAAGTTCGAGAGCACCATTACCCTGCGCGACATTACCTCAGACGTTATCCTGGTGGTAGAAGCCGTTGACAAAAAGAATCGCACCACCACGGCAGAGTTTTTAGTCAAAACAGGGAGGCAGCCGAATACCCAAGCGAACCTTCTCTTGGGCTTCAACATACTCAACACGCTTGGCAGCTCCTACTCCGTGAGCCAGGGCAAAGTGCTTTTGCTCCCGAAAGCCAAAGAGGCACAGCAGGATGTTGACTTTATGTTCTTCTACGGCAAAAAGAACGGCGTTACCGTTGCCGCGCCCTCCGATGAGGTCGTTACGCACGTGTTCAACAACGTCCGATATGGTGTGCAAACGTGGGCAAAGCGCAACGAAACGCGCTTCGCAAAGGTCAACTTTGACTACGAAACCGCTTCCGCTTCGGATATCACCGCTGCGCTGAGCCAGACAAGCAGCAGCATGGTAAACCACCTAAGCAACGGTGATGTTGTGGCATTTCAAACCGCTTCGGGGCAGCAAGGGCTTGTTAAGGTGTTCAACATAGGGCCAAACAGCGCCTCCACGCTCAACGTAAGCGTGCGCACCATCTAAAAACGCCTGTACATGCCAAACCTTACCCTGATAGGCTGGAACGCGCTGTACAAGTCGTGGCTCTCGGTACTTATCCAGCCGGAGGGCTATGCTAACGTTGTCTACGTCGCTTCCACGTTTTTGCTATGCCTGCTCGCGTCCATACTCCTTTACAAGCTGGGCAAGTGGCTTACCTACAAGTTAACTAACTTGCTGATTAAGAAGAAAGACAGCAAAGTTGCGGCCAGCCTCAAGGCCAACAAGTTTTTTTCGTACCTATGCTACTACCTTCCGCTGCTGGTGTTCAGCTATAACTTCGACCTGCCATGGGATTCCGGAGAGCTGCTGCCAAAAATACTGGAAAGCACCTATCAAATCGTGGCAGCACTGCTGATTGTGCTGATAATCAACTCTGTACTTAATGTCATTGTGGAGCTCAACCTTAGCCGGTCGAAGCCTATCAGGGGGTTAGTGCAGTTCGTGCAAATTATTCTCTACTTTTTTGCCGCTATCTTTTGCGTTGCCATCCTGAGCGGCAAGTCCCCGCTTGCGCTGCTCGCCGGGCTGGGCGCTGCATCAGCATTGATTATGCTCATCTTCAAGGACAGCATCACCGGGCTGGTGGCGGGTGCGCAGCTCTCCTTCAACCACATGCTGCAAATTGGCGACTGGATATCGCTGCCGAGCTACGACGTGGACGGCGAAATTGTAGACATTACGCTCACCTCGGTAAAGGTGAGGAACTGGGATAGGAGCATCTCCACCGTACCCACCTACAGCCTCGTAGTGAGCGATTCGGTAAAAAACTGGCGGCACATGCAGGAATCGGGTGTTCGCCGCATTTCGCGCGCCATCATCGTAGACGCTACCTCCATCCGCTTTTGCACGCCCGAAATGCTGGCGCAGTACCGCGCCATCGACGGCGTAGAGAGTGCGCTGAAAAGCGCCAAGGCTACCGCAAAAAACGGCGACGCGCCAGCGCAAGGCGCCATCACCAACATGGGCGTATTCAGGGCCTACATCTACCGCTACCTGAGGCACAAAAGCGGCATCCGCCCAGACTTGAGCCAAGTTGTGTGCCTACGCTCCCCGTCGGCGAGCGGGCTTCCCCTCGAGGTTACCTGCTTTGCCAACGTTACCGACACTAAGCGCTACGAAGCCATACAGTCCGAAATCGTTGAGCACCTCATCGCCGCCGCGCCGCTCTTCGACCTCAAGCTGTTTCA